>JANOPV010000129.1:0-10149 GCA_031422035.1 Sphingomonas sp.
CGTGAGAAATCAGATCCGATTGAGGGGCTGAAAGTCGCGCTGCTCAAAGCCGGGGCAACCGAGGACAGCCTGAAAGCGATTGATCAGGAGATTCGCAAGATCGTCGCCGAAGCGGCTGATTTTGCAGAGTCTGCGCCTGAACCAGACCTCGCCGAACTCTATACCGATGTGCTGGTGGAGCAATATTGATGGCCGTCGAAATCAAGATGCCCGCTTTGTCGCCAACGATGGAAGAGGGCACGCTGGCCAAATGGCTGGTCAAGGAAGGTGACAGCGTGTCATCGGGCGACATTCTGGCCGAGATCGAGACTGATAAAGCGACGATGGAATTTGAAGCGGTCGACGAGGGCGTGGTTGGCAAAATCATGATTGCCGAGGGCACCGACAATGTGAAGGTCGGCACGGTGATCGCCGTAATGGCGGGCGATGCTGGTGAGGTGCCGGATGCGGCACCAACAGCCGCTATTGTTCCGGCTGCGCCGCTCGCACAAGCGCCTGTTGTTGTGCCTGTCGTTGCGGTACCGGCTAAATCTGCCCCCGCCGCCGACCCTGTGCATGACGGTGCAACCGTCAAACTGACGGTGCGTGAGGCGCTGCGCGACGCGATGGCGGAAGAAATGCGGCGCGACGACCGCGTGTTCGTGATGGGCGAGGAAGTCGCCGAATATCAGGGTGCGTATAAGGTTACCCAGGGCCTGCTCGCAGAATTTGGGCCGCGCCGGGTGATTGATACGCCAATCACCGAATATGGATTCGCTGGCTTGGGCGCTGGCGCTGCGATGGGCGGGCTCCGGCCGGTCATTGAGTTCATGACGTTCAATTTCGCGCTGCAAGCCATTGATCATATTATCAATTCAGCAGCTAAGACCAATTATATGTCAGGTGGGCAGATGCGCACACCGATAGTCTTTCGCGGTCCCAACGGGGCGGCGACCCGGGTTGGCGCACAACATAGCCAGAATTTCGCGCCTTGGTATGCCAGCGTCCCCGGCCTGATCGTCATCGCACCTTATGATGCCGCCGATGCCAAGGGGCTGATGAAGGCGGCGATCCGTTGTGAGGACCCTGTGGTCTTCCTCGAAAACGAGCTAGTCTATGGTCGCAGTTTCGACGTGCCAGCGGTTGATGATTATGTCTTGCCCATCGGCAAGGCGCGGATCATCCGCGTCGGCAGCGATGTCACGATCGTCACCTACTCAATCGGGGTTGGGCTGGCGCTGGAAGCCGCTGCAATATTGGCAGGCGAGGGCATCGAGGCAGAAATCATTGATCTGCGCACATTGCGCCCGCTCGACAAGCCAGCAGTGCTGAGCAGTCTCGCTAAAACCAATCGTATCGTGGTGGTCGAAGAAGGCTGGGCGACCTGCTCCATAGCGAGCGAGATCGCGGCGATTGTGATGGAGGAGGGCTTTGACGACCTTGACGCGCCGGTCATCCGTGTCACCAACGAAGACGTGCCGTTGCCGTATGCTGCCAACCTCGAACGCGCGGCGCTGATCGATAAGGACCGCGTCGTTGCGGCTGTTCGCAAGGTCTGCAACCGTTGAACTAGCAGTTGCGGACGGGCGCTGCGGGTGACGGGTTCGACAAAGTGCTGGTATCGCGTGAATCGCGGGCAACGAACGCAGCCGTATAGTTAATCGTCCGCTGGCCGATCCAGCTGTCGAACATGAATGGGATGTAGTCGTAGTAGACTTCAACAAACATGACCGGGGCACCAGGCGTGGCACGGATCTGTCGGCCGGTCGCACCCATGCCCTGGAAACTATTACCCGTAACACCGGTGCCCTGACCGCCGAAGCTCGACGAATAGGGCTTATTGCCATAGCAGCGCTGCCAGTGAATCCACTGTCCGCCTTCAACATTGCTTTCCAGGCTGGACATGATCACCCGGCCATTTGCTTGAATATTGAGGTTGGCTGATTGCAGCTGAGCACCCGTAAAGACGTCGTTGATGTCAGATTCGCGCACTCTGGGCAGCGCAAGCAGGCCGGCCGAAGGCGCCATGCGCGAGGCATTGTCTGCCACGGTCAGGGCGATGCCCGACACCCGCGTATGCGTAATCATCAGATTGGCAACCTCCAATCCCGCCAGGCCAGCGAAGATCAGCGTCGGCATGGTGATCGCGGTTTCCAGCATCGCCACTCCGCGCCGGTTGCTGCGCAGGCGTGAAAACAACGAAGGCGTGCGCTCGGCAGGCCGGGTCTGGGCATGATCGGTCATGTGCAAATCACCTGAGCGGAGGATTGGACGTTAAACGGCTGGTTACGCAGCACCGTGCGGACTTCGATCATCTCTTGCTGCGGTTCACCGAGCATGCGCCACAGCGGAAATACCCGGTCAAAGTTCATCCGAACGCGATAGAGCACGACGTCATCGGCGCCGCCCTGGCCATTGGCACCGCCGCTGGCATCAAAGCTATTGCTGCCATTGCGGTCCTCGAAACATTCGCCCGGATTGCGAACGCCGTTGTTATTGCTGTCGGTGAATGATTCAGACTGGTTCACATTGGTGAAGGTGCGATAGTTGATGCGGGAGAAGGTTAGGGATGCATAGGATGCCACATCGCTCACCGCATCGCGCACTTCCTGATCGACATTAGACTGGCTGCCATTGTTCGATTCGAGCGTGCTTGAGCGTGCGGCCTGTTCGACCGCGCCGGCTAGGACGGCCTTAGCATACATCTGAAAGCCGATGTCAAAAATGCCCATCGTCAGCATCAGGAAGGCCGGCAGAATCAGAGCCAGCTCGAGGAGATAGGCACCGCGCTCATCGCGGCGCAGGCGGGCAATCAGCTGGGTCGGAAGGTGCTTCATGGCTTGTGTCCTTTCCATCACTGCTGCAGCCGCAGGCGGGTGATCTGCTGGGCAATCTGCTGGAATCGCTGGCGCAGCTGCGTGGAATTATTCGCTTGGAACGCACTGCCGCCGCTGGCGCAAGCAGTCATGTCGGAATTCAACGACGTGCCAAACGCCACGACCCAGACAGTGATGTTGCGTTGCTTGGCCTGTGTGCAGATGTGCCGGAAGCGGGCATTGTGACGGCGCGTCAGTTCCGCGTCATCATTCGACCCGACCCGGTTATTCAGGATTTCGACGCCTTGGAAGCTATAAGTGCCGGGTTCCGGGTTCATGTCCCCATCAGTCATGAAGATAAGGTGGCGGCTAATCGGCGCGCCATTCGGCGCCGCCGCATTTTGCGACGAAAACATCCCGGTCGGTGAGAGCATCCGGGATCCCCAGACCATGCCGATGTCATGATAGGTGAACCCATCAGGTTGCAACGCGTTGACGTAGTTCTGCATCGTCGAACGCTGCGACGCCGAATACTCCCGCAGATGCGATGCTGGCGAAGGGCAAGCGTCGCCGTCACCGCCGCGTGTCTGATAGGACGTCCAGTCGCTGGTTGTGGTGATGTTGTTCCACGATTGGCTGATATCGTTGGAATTGCTGGCGCGTGGATGGACCAGCGCAGGCAGCATCATCCCCCACCGGGTTGCGGCATTGGTTGGCGCCAGATCGATATCAAGGTCGAACGTTCCGGCGGGGGCAGCTACGGCATCATCAAACGCAACTGTCTGGCGTTCCATGACGCACCCGTTCCAGCCAGTGGTAACGTTGGCGCCGCGGACTCCGCTGGGTGCCGTGATTGTACCGCCAGACACAGCTGAGCCGACATTATAGGTGATGTGCCGGTAGGTGTAGCGATATTCCTCCGTAACCGATGACGACGTCACCACGCTACGCGTCCGCGTGCGCCGTTGCTGACGGCACTGACTGCTGCTCCAGACATTCTGGAAACTGGTTTCGGTCTGTAGCACGGTCGACGTCGTGGTCGTGGTGCGCGGGCTAGTGCCAGATGTGCCGCCGCCCGGTGTTGCTGCGCCGTTCGACGTTTGCGGATTGGGCGTCGGCAATGGCCGCGATGAACAATTGCCGCTGGTCGCCGGTGATTGGATGACGCCGGTGTTCGACCAGCTCGAATAGCCGCTCCACGACCCGTTGTTGACGGTGGGGCCGCTGGTTCCTGTCTGAACCCATGCGCCATCACGCGAAGGCACAGTGACGGTGGGGTTCATCCATCCTGGTTCGACCACGTCGCGAACATTAACCGTGATCGAATAGGGGACGAATCCATAGCGGATACGTGCGCTGCCCGAATTGGCACTGGCCACGGTGTCATAAAAGGCCATCACTTCAGTGCGCAGAGCGCTAATTCGGTTGACGGAATCGCCCGAGTTGACCGTGCTCATCGATCCGGTCGTATCGAGCACGAACATGATGTCGCTGTTGGCGATTTCAAGACGGGCGACGCAGTCGACCTCCAGGTCAAAGCTAGCCTTGCCGAACATGTGCATGATGATGGTGTCGACCGTCGCGTTGGCATGGCCAGACACGTCGCTGGCTCCCGACATCGAAGCCGTGAAATCGACATTGTGGCTTTCGTAAATGTCATCAGGATAGTTGAATTCGAACATCCGTTCAGCCGCCTGGCGTGCCTGGCCGCTAAAGCCGCCATCCGCCATTTGCCGCCGACCGGCGAGCACGCCGGCATCGCATGCCTGCTGTAACCGCGCCTTCGCCATATAGGCCTGACCGAGGTCTACCCCGGCGCCGACGGTCGCCAGCAATGGCAGCAGCAGCCCCGCAGTCATATACATGACGTTGCCAGAGCGATCGCGCCGGAAGCGGTGCAGCAATGAAGAACGGTTCGCCATAATCTGTGTTTCCCACCCGCCGGAACAGAGAATCTCCTCCCGACATTGATCGGCTTTAGGCGGTGAACCATGTGCAGCGACTTTAGCGCTTTGGTTACTATGGCGGTAATGATAGCCCGACGTCACGACACCGTAGCGAGCAGAAAATGACGCAAAACCTTACACTTGGGCTGTTAGAGCCTCTGATCTGGCCGCTGGTGACGATGCGCGCACGGGCACAAATCGCTTTGTTGTGGCAAATAAATGATCGTCTATCGGCTTTGAGCTTTGCCGGTCGCGAACCGGCACTGCGGCAGATTCGGCTGGCCTGGTGGCGCGATGCGTTGACGGCGCTCGCTCAGCCTGATGCCAAGGCACCAGCGGAGCCGCTGCTGGTGGAAATCGCTCAGTCATCGCTTGTTCCAGCGCAGCTCGCGGCCCTCGCCGACGCTCGCCTTATTGCGCTGTCCAGCGACTGGGCCGACGCCGATGTCGGCAATTATGGCGACCTGCTGTTCGCGGCGACGGGCGGCGTGCTCATGCAAGCGGGCGGTGGCGGCGCTGCATGGGCACTGGTTGACGTCGCGCAGCAGATTGATGATCCCGAGCGGCGGGCAGAAATATTCTGTGCCGCCACCAATATTCCAGCGGTGCCGATGAAGGTGCGCTGCCTAGTGGTGCTGGACCGGTTGGCGCGAAGCATTGCCCGCAACGGGGGTGCCCGAAATCGGGCGCGTGAACAGGCAATCATCTTGCGTGTGGGCTTGTTCGGGCGGTAGCTTGGCGCAATATTATTGAGGGGAGGGTGTAGCGATGAACCGCAGTCTGATCGGCGCGTTGGCCGCGATATTGCTGATGCTCGGTGGATTCATGATCTGGCAGGGCGTCGGCAGCACGCCCGACCCCGCTGCTGACGCGCTGCCGCCACCACCGCCACCTGGTCCTGTGGCACCGCTGCCAGTTGGCGACGCCAATGCCCGTGGGACGCCGCCGCCAGAGCTGCCCGAAGCGAGCAAGCTTAGCCGCGAGCAACGGCGCTTTGCGCGCTATGACCGCGACCGCAGTGGCATAATTACGAGGGTGGAGATGCTGTCGACACGCACCACTGCTTTTCGACGCCTCGATCGTGACGGCAATAATCTGCTGTCGTTTGAGGAATGGGCAGTCGCAACCGGGGAGCGCTTTAGCAGCGCTGATCGCGATACCAGTGGCGGCCTGACATCAGCTGAATTTGCCGCAACTGCGCCGCCGCCGGAACGGCAGCGTTCAGCGTGCCGCTGCTGATTGCGCGAGCCAGCCATCGAGCGACGCGGCGGCCCGGTCTGTATAAGCCCGTTTGCGGTCAGCCTTGCGCGCCTGCTCGGTGAGCGGCGGGAATAGCCCAAAATTGACGTTCATCGGCTGATAATGGCTGGCATCGGCCCCGCCGGTGATATGCCCGAGCAGCGCGCCCAGTGCGGTATCGAGCGGCGGCGAGGACAGCGTTGAACCCTGAAGTTCGGCTGCCGCAAATCGCCCTGCTATCAACCCTATAGCGGCACTTTCTACATAGCCTTCGCAACCAGTAATCTGTCCTGCGAAGCGCACATGCGGTGCGGTGCGCAGCCGCAATTCGCTATCCAGCAAGTCTGGGGAGCGGATGAACGTGTTACGGTGAAGCCCGCCAAGCCGAGCGAATTCAGCCTTTTCTAGCCCTGGAATAGTGCGGAACAGCCGGACTTGCTCAGCATGCTTTAGCTTGGTCTGGAACCCGACCATGTTCCACAATGTACCCAGTGCATTGTCCTGGCGCAGCTGAACAACGGCATAGGGCCAGCGCCCAGTTCGCGGATTATCGAGCCCGACGCCCTTCATCGGTCCGAAACGCAGCGTTTCCAGTCCACGTGACGCCATGACTTCAATGGGCATACAGCCTTCAAAATAGGGCGTATTTTTTTCCCACTCTTTGAATTCAGTTTTGTCGCCATCCAGCAAGCCGTTCACAAAGGCGTGATACTGGTCGCGATCCATCGGGCAGTTGATGTAATCCTTGCCATCGCCCCCGCTCGGTCCGATTTTGTCCCACCGGCTCGCCATCCAGCAGATGTCCATGTCAACGCTCTCACGGTGGACGATGGGGGCAATGGCATCAAAAAAGGCGAGCGCGTCGGCGCCGGTTGCGGCGCGGATCGATTCGGCGAGCGGTAGCGCAGTCAGCGGGCCGGTGGCGACGATGGTGTGCCCGGACGCCGGTAGGATGTCGATTCGCTCGCGAACTATGGTGATGTTGGGATGCGATGTCAGTGCCGCCGTTACGCTTGCCGAAAACAGGTCCCGATCGACCGCCAATGCTGAGCCCGCTGGCAATTTGTGCCGATCTGCCTCGCGCATAATGAGCGAACCGAGGGCGCGCATTTCCCGATGGAGGAGACCAACGGCATTGCTAGTGGCGTCATCCGAACGAAAACTGTTGGAACAGACCAGCTCCGCCAAGCCGTCAGTATTGTGCGCCGCCGTCTTATCCCCGCCGCCGCGCATTTCAGAGATGCGGACGCGCACGCCGGCTTCGGCCAACTGCCATGCGGCTTCGCTCCCGGCGAGGCCGCCGCCGATGATGTGGACGTGATGCTGTGGTGCTGATGTCATGGCTTTGCCCTTGGCGAATGGTGCCGCATCGGGCAAGCATTCCTGATAGAGGAGCGGGTTATGGTGAGAGCAATCTGGTGGGCGGCAGTGATTGTCGGCACGACATATATGGTGCCGGTGGTGCTGGATTGGCAGGGGCCGGCGATCACCGCTTGGAAAGGGACAGCTGTGGGGCTGCTGGCACTTTGGGCGGGGTTGCAGGCGCGGTCGAGTGATGGCTGGCTCATAACTGCAGTGCTGGGATTGGGCGCGCTGGGCGATGTCCTTTTGAACATGCATGGGTTGAAGGCAGGTGCTGTGCTGTTCGTGGCAGGGCATCTTGCTGCGATCGTGCTCTACCTGCGCAATCAGCGCGTGCTGCCCACGCTTTCGCAAAATATCTTGGCGCTGATTTTGCCGCCGGCGACCCTTTGCATTGTCTGGTTGATAACCGCACCACATCCTGATTGGCCAATCGCCGCGGGCTATGCTGTGATTGCTGCCGTCATGGCGGCGCTCGCCTGGCGCAGCCGCTTTCCCCGGTATCGCACGGGGATCGGCGCCCTGTTGTTCGTGCTGAGCGACTTAGCGATTTTCGCTGGCCAGGCTGAGCTTCTGGTACCCGAACTGCGACGGGTTGCCGTCTGGCCACTCTATTTCGCCGCGCAAGCACTGATTGCCTGGGGGGTGGTGACAACGTTGCGCAGCGAAGCGCGCGGATGACTAGACCTGACCGACGCCCTCCTTGGTTGCTGGCGGGGTTTGCTTTAGCGATGACGTCAGCGGCGCTGGCGATTGGTTTTGGCCCGATGGGACTAGTTATCTACGGCGCACTGCTCTTGACGTTTTTCATCATTGCTACCGGCATCTCGGCGATACTACGACCGTTCCTGCCGCCGCGCTGGCAGGCAGTGATTATGGCGCTGTTCACGGCGATGGTCTGGGCACCGGTGCGCTGGTGGGGGGCTGGCGCGGACGGTGCATTATGGTCAGGCTGGCACCCGCTGATCGGCGGCTGGTTTCTCGGTGAACCCGATAACCGACCCGGCTTTGCCTTTATCAGCTTTGCGATGACTGCGTTGCTAGCTTACGCTGCGATCCGTCTATGGACGCGCCGCCGTCCGCCGACGGGGGTAACGTTGCATTAGATCGCTTGGCAGCTCATATCCTCCAAATCGATCAACTCGTGTTGCGGGCCTTACGTTCAGCCGTGAAGGCCCACCAATCCTTAGCTTCGCCACAGCGAGCCTGATGAATTGTTGCGGCGAATACATCCCAAACGCAGGGGTCCTGCCGCACGCCTGTCCGGCGCTGCAGTTCGGCAAATAGATCATCTGGCCTACAAGCACTGAGCTGTTGGACGGTCTGTATTTCCAGCATCGCAAAGTCCTTAAGTGCGGCTTTGCCAACATTTCGCAGCATGCCCAATCGGGCAGGGATCGGCATAATCATGGGGTAGGCTTCTACGCTGACAATCGATGACCAAGGTAAATCTACGTAGAGATGCGGAAAAAGTGCGTTACCACGCGACAACTCCCATTTTAGGCGCTCGCCGAACCCGGCCAGGTCAACCTCCGCGACGACCAAGCCAAACTGGCCTGCAAAATGCTTTGTTAGCGTCTCGCCGAGCTGCTCGGCGGTAGACATGTGGATATAGCCGTCGGCAATGTCGATCGGAGCGCCCTGGAATATGCCATCCGACTGAAACTGAGCCCACTGATCAGCGGCAAAGATTTTGAAAGCCGTCCCAGCAACGGGTCCGATCGCGGCGTGAAGCGTGCTCATTCGCTGACCGGGCCGCCTTCATTCTCTTCGACTGAAATTGCCGCATCGTCAGCGATCTCTGGCGCTTCCCCGGCCTCACCCTGATCGTCGCTGTCGCCAATCTTGGCCGCGCTGACAACATGCTCGTCATCGCCAACGTTGAACAACCGCACGCCGGCGGTGCCCCGGCCCAAAACGCGCAGGCTGTCGAGCGGCATGCGAATCAGCTTGGCTTGATCAGTGACCAGCATCAGTTGATCGCCCTTAGTCGCAGGAAAACTGGCGACAACGGGGCCATTGCGCTCAACATTGTCGATATTGGTGATGCCCTGGCCACCGCGATTGGTCCGGCGATAGCCATAGGCCGATGATAGCTTGCCGTAGCCGTTGGCGCAGATGGTGAGGATGAACTGCTCGCGTGCTTCCAGTTCGGCCATGCGTTCTGGAACAATGGTGGGATCGCCATCCTTTTCCGGCTTCCACGGGGCAAAGCGCAGATAATCCTCGCGTTCCTCCTGATTGGTGCCGACGCGGGCGAGGATCGACAATGAAATCACCTCATCATCGCCCTTCAGCAGCATCCCGCGCACCCCGGTGGAGGTGCGGCTCTGAAATTCGCGGACATCATCGGCGGCAAAGCGGATGGCTTTCCCGAGCCTGGTGGCGAGGAGCACGTCATCGTCTTCGGTAAGGAGCGCGACACCGATCAGCCGGTCTTCGGACTCATCGTCAAAGCGCATCGCAAACTTACCATTGCTCGGCACATTTGCAAAACTATCCATTGAATTACGACGAACATTTCCCTTTGCGGTAGCAAAGATGACGTTGAGCGCACCCCACTCGCCTTCGTCCTCGGGTAGCGGCAAGACGGTAGAAATCGTCTCGCCATCGGCTAGCGGCAACAGATTGACCATCGGCCGTCCGCGAGTCGCGGGCCCGCCCTCGGGCAAGCGCCACACTTTCATCCGATAGACTTTGCCATGGGTGGAGAAGAACAGGACCGGGTTGTGGGTCGAGGTGACGAACAACTCGGTCACCACATCCTCGTCCTTGGTCGCCATACCGGCCCGCCCCTTGCCGCCGCG
>JANOPV010000130.1:0-3259 GCA_031422035.1 Sphingomonas sp.
TTGGGCAACGCCAGGATGAACTCATGCGCGCCAGCCAGCTGTGCCGCACCAATCACCGATTCCATCGATCGGGTCGGGTCAGCGAGCGCGATATTCTCTCGCACGGTGCGATTGAACAGGATATTCTCCTGCAGCACCACGCCGATCTGCCGCCGCAGCCAGGCTGGCTCGACCAGTGCCAGATCGATGCCATCGACCAGCACCCGGCCCTGTTCGGGCACATAGAGCCGCTGCGCCAGCTTGGTCAGCGTCGACTTGCCCGACCCTGATGGTCCAACAATTCCCAGCATCTCGCCCGCTGCAATCTCCAGGCTGACGCCGCGCAGCGCCTCTGCCGCATCAGGGCGATAACGAAAGCGGACCTTGTCGAAGGTGATCGCGCCCGCAATCGTCGGCAGGCTGGCCCGGCCCGGGTTATATTCAGGCTCGGCGGGCGAGTTTAGGACGTCGCCCAACCGGTCGACCGAAATCCGCACCTGCTGAAAATCCTGCCATAACTGGCTGAGCCGCAAAATCGGTTGCGACACCCGGCCGGCGAGCATGTTGAACGCGACCAGCGAACCGACAGTAAGATCGCCAGCGATCACCGCCTTGGCTCCAAAATACAGGATGGCGACAGTCGTCAGCTTCGACACTAGCTGAATGAGGTGGCTGCCCCAATTGGCGAGCTTGGCCACATCGAACCCGATGCTGGTATAGCTGGAGAACAGCTTTTCCCAGCGCTCGCGCATTTGCGGCTCGACCGCCATCGCTTTCAACGTGCCGATGCCGGTCACGCTCTCCACCAGAAAGCTCTGATTCTCGGCCCCGCGCCGGAACTTCTCCTCCAACTGATCGCGCAACGTCGGCGAGATCGCCCAGCTGATCGCAACATAGAGCGGGATTGAGATCAGCACGATCAGCGTCAGCAGCGGTGAATAGAGGAACATCACCGCAAAAAAGACGATGGTGAAGAACAGATCGATCACCACTGTAACGGCGTTGGAGGTAAGGAACTGGCGGATATTTTCCAGCTCGCGCACCCGCGCCACGCTGTCGCCCACCCGCCGCGCCTCGAAATAGCTCATCGGCAGTGCGGTAAGGTGACGGAACATCCGCGACGACAGCTCACTATCAACCCGGTTCGTCGTGTGCGCGAACAGCCAGTTGCGCAGGCCCGACATCGCCGTCTCGAAAATCAGCACCACCGCCAGCCCGAACGCCAGCACATCGAGCGTGGTCAGCGACTGGTGGACCAGCACCTTGTCGATCACCAGTTGAAAGAAGATCGGCGATACGAGGCCCATCAGCTGGAGGAAAAAGGACGCAATCAGCACATCGCGCAGCGGCTTCCGATATTTGACCAGCGCCGGGATGAACCAGCTAATGTCGAATGGCCGCTTCTCCCCGGTCACCCGCTCGCGTGAGGTCAGCAGCAGTGCTTCATCGCCAAAGCGCGCCGCGCCTTCCTCTGCCGTCCACACCACCGGGCGCGGGGCATGCCCCTCCTGCACCAGATAGCGCGGCTTGATCGCGTCATCCTCTATTCGCAACAGGATCACCGCATCCCGGTCGCGCGTCGCCACCATCGCGGGCATGGGCAGCTTCGACAGGTCAGTCAGTCGCACTCGCCGCAGCCGCGCAATCAGCCCTAGCCGCCGGGCGATCCGGTTGAGGTCGGCGAGGCTATAGGGGTCCTCGCCCTTGCCGCGATCATGCGCAATCTGGTCCGGGTCCGCCGGAATGCCGAGGAACTTGGCGAGCAACACAAAACAGGCGAGCGATGGGTGCGCAGGGAGCTCGGATGGCCCAGTGCCAACTGGCCCGCCGCTCGGCCCGCCGCCTGCACCCTCAGCCACCGGCTGTTCCAACTCCACACGCGTCCCGTTCTATTTTGGCCCAGCGGGTCGCCGCCGGGGACATATCACCATATACGCGTGGTTAGTGGACGTGGATGCAGGAACGATCAAGGGGGCCGTCTTAATCGCTATCCACAAAGGGCTATGCTGCACAATACGCAACGGACTGCCCATCATCGCCGCACCAGCACCGCCGCGCGAGCGCGTGCGTTGCATCCCATCGGGGCCGTGCACCTTAAAAGCCCAGTGCCTATTTCTGGTCGCCCTCGGGATTGCTGTATTGTGTCGTCAGCTCCTCGACAGCTTATTATCGTCTGCTGAATAAATTGACGGTCAAATACCCTGCGCAGCAATCTCAATTGACTCTCAACAAGCGAACTCTATTTTGCCAAATAGAAAGTAGTAGGGGGGCATATGCCGATTTTGACGCCGCTGGGCACTGACACGCTCGTCAACACCAACACCGCTGACGGACAGTTCACATCGCGCGTTGTCGCGTTGGCTGCGGGCAAATATATGGTGGTCTGGGTTGGACCAGTTACCGAGCCTGTCGTCACGGTCGGCAACACCATCGCCGGTGCCTATGCCAACGCCGATATCCGCGCACAGATTTACAATGCCGATGGCACGCCGTTGGGCGGAGAGTTCGTGGTCAATTCGACCACGGCAGGCGGGCAGCTGCGTCCAGAAGTAGCGCAGCTTAGCAATGGCGATGTGCTGGTTAGTTGGCATGACGGTGTCGGGCCATCGGGTGGCTCGGCGGAGACGACGCCCAACACGCTGCGTGCACAACGGTTCACTGGCGCCGGAGTGGCGACGGGCGCCGAGTTAGTGCTTGGCAATTCTAACGGGCGTCCGCATTCTGTGGCAGCAACGGCGGATGGCGGCTTTGTCGTGACCTATCAGGAGGGCGGCGTCGGCGGAGCGCTGGCGGCCGGCAATTTCGTCGGCCGGGTCTTTGACAGCGGCAATGCCCAGACCAGCAACTTCATTTTCGATAGCACACTAGTGGCCAGCGCTCATAACGGCACTTATCTGGCGGTCGAAGCAGACGGCGATGTCATCATTTACTGGCAGGATATAGATCCAAACCCCGCGCTGACAGGCATCCGCAGGGCGCGTTTTGACACGGCAGGGAACTTGCTTAGCAGCGAAAGCCTTGGTGCTGTAAACTTTTACGGCACCATCACTCTTGCAACCGGTGGCCACGCCATACTTGCCTCCAATTCTGTTGCCGTTAATCAACCACATATATTTTATGCGATCATGTACAATGCCGACGGCTCACTCAGCCAATATGTCGAGATCGCTCAAGTATCTAGACTCATTAGCCCACCGACCATCGCACCATTGGCCAATGGCGGTTTCATCGCTGCCTGGAACGACGATAGTGACCCTGGACCAAGTATTAACGCTGATAT
>JANOPV010000131.1:0-8112 GCA_031422035.1 Sphingomonas sp.
ACGTCAGCAACCAACCCTGCGCTTTCGCATCCTCAACCCGCCGCAACACTGCCCCCGCAACCATTGCGTCAGAGATCGCCTGTCGTGTCGATGTAGCTCTGCCAAGGGCAAAGGTCGGCTGGGCGGCTCCGCTCGCTGGGCGACGGTGTAAAGCCAATCTGAACGTACTCTCGCCCTTTGCTTTTCCTTGCTCCACAAGAAAGCGAAGCCATCCTGGCCTTCTGTCAGTGATTTGGGGTCGAACGGCCCGCGCCAATCGCATCAGCGCAGCTTTCGGATTGTCCGCTCGCCCGCTGGCAAGCCATTCTGCTGCCGATCCAATAGCCATGATGTCTAAGCCCCGTCGCGCATCGGCAATGCTCCGTGCATCGTAACCCGCAGCCCGAGCCAACTCAAAAATCTCATGGGTGCTAATGTTAGACCTACGGTTACACAATATCGCGCGTGCCGCATGGATATTATCGTCGGCATCGCTCATCAAGCCCGCGCCTTGCTGATCGGCACGACGGTCGCGACCTCACCCGTCCCGCTGGCGCAAAAACTGCCCCATGCGGCCATGAGCTTCACACGTGCGCCGGGTTGACCCGGCGCGCCCAGATAGGTTGTGCGGCGATAGGCGGCTTGCACGGCATCGGGGGTTTTGTGCGCTAGCGCCGCTTCGACAACGGCGTCGGCAAACCCCTCATTCGCTGCCCAGTCAGTGAAGGCCGAGCGAAAGCCGTGAACGTGAAAAGGTTCGTTAGCGTCGCGCAACACCTTAAGCAGCGTCATATCGGACATGGGCTTGCCCGCAATGCCGGGGAAAACAACGTCGGTGCCCGCAAGGCGCAACGCCGCTGCTTTCGACAGCACAGCCATCGCCGCATCGGATAGCGGCACCATGTGCGCCTTTCCTCGCTTCATATGATCGCCGGGGACAGTCCACAGGCGCAATGTGAGGTCAAATTCATCCCACGTCGCCAGCCGCACCTCTTGCGACCTCACGCCCGTTAAAATCAACAATTCGAGTGCAAGCCGGCCGTAGGATGGCTTGCTCTGCAATGAATTGATGAATGCGGGCACCGCCGCGTAAGGCATGGCTTTGCGATTTTGGCGTTCTTTGATTTGTCGCGGTAACCCGCGCCCCGCTTTTAGGCTGGCGCTACTCGAAGGCGCTTCGCTGTCCCGCCAACCTTTGGCATGGGCATAATCAAGCACTGCGCAAATCCGGTTGCGCACTTGGCGCGCGGTTTCGGGGATTTGCTGCCAGATCGGCGACAAAACCGCGATAATGTCAGCCGCGTTTATCTCCCCGGTCGGTCGATTGCCCAATTTTGGAAAGGCATAATTGTCGAGGCTGGCTAGCCACTGCCGCGCATATATTTTGCTTTTCCATCCTCCGGTATTTTCAGCATGATAAGCGGTCGCCGCATCACGAAAGGTCAACTTGGCCGCAATCGCGGCGCGCCGCTCGGCAAGCGGATCGCGCCCTTCAACCTTAACCGCGCGTCGCAAATCGAATGCCTTTGCCCGCGCATCGGCAAGCGTCATGACTTTGGCGCTGCCAAGTCCGTGATCGGTGCGCTTGCCGTCACGTTGCAACCGCAACACCCACGACGCGCTGCCATGCTTGCTCACCTTGAGGAATAGCCCGTCCCCGTCCTGATGGGCACCTGGCGTGTTGATCAACGCTTTGACGCTGATGGCTGTCAATTTGCCCAAGAGAACGCCGCCTTATCGCTATTGCAGAAAATGTGGGAAAAGGACTGACCGACTGGCCACCACCCCATTTCTTTCCCACATATTGCGGCGACTGGCGGCAATCGGCAACGGTCACAGGCGAGCGCCTGCGGCGCTGTCCCATAGCGGAACAGGGGGCTTTAGCGGCATTGTGCGTGATGATACGAAATGAAAGTTGGTGGACAGGGCTGGATTCGAACCAGCGTACGACAACGTCGGGCAGATTTACAGTCTGCTGCCTTTAACCACTCGGCCACCTGTCCCCAGGATGACGCCTGCCAGCGCGGCGAAGCGTCGCGACTGGTGGGGTTACACCGGTCGTCGAGAGCGCGCTGCATTGACGAAAGGACGGGGGCCTGTCAACGCCCGTGGCTGAATTTAGCACTTACTAACAGGAAGCTTCATGCGCCGAACCGACCATCGCCAGAACCGAACGGGCAGCGCTGCGGCCAACGGTGCCTTGCGACTGTGGGGCAAGCACGCGGTGACCGCCGCATTGGCCAATCCGGAGCGCACGCTGAAGCGGCTGTGGGGCACGCGTGAGGCAATCGATGCCCTCATCTTGCCGCAAGGGCTGCCGGTCAGCTTTGCCGGGGTGCAGGACTTGGCGCTGATGGTGGCGCACGGAGCGCCACATCAGGGACTGGTTGCCGAAGTTGCGCCGCTGCCCGACCGGTTTCTAGACGAATTTCTCGATCCTGCGGCCGACGACAAGCGGCCCTTGCTGTTGCTTGACCAGGTCACCGACCCCCAAAATGTTGGGGCGATCCTGCGTTCTGCCGCTGCTTTCGATGCGGTGGCGATTGTCACGCAGGATCGGCACAGTCCGCCCGAATCCGGTGTCCTCGCGAGGGCCGCTGCGGGAGCCTTGGAAATGGTGCCGTGGTTGCGCGTGGTCAATCTGGCGCGAGCAATGGATGAAATTGCGGAGGGTGGATATTGGCGGGTCGGCCTAACCGGCGAGGCGCAGCAGAGTGTTGCTGAGGCCATTGGCACCACGCGCCCGGCGATTGTGCTGGGGGCCGAGGGAGCGGGGATGCGTCCCAACACTGCCGATCATTGCGACCAATTGGCCAAGCTGCCGATCAACGCCCGGATGGAGAGCCTGAATGTCTCCAACGCTGCTGCGATCGCGCTTTATGCTGCAGCGGAGCTCCGCGGCGCCGGTTAATCGAAGATAAACAGCTTTGCGCCGCCGATGGTCGATGACCGGTGCGCTACATCACCGAAATCAGCCACTTGATAGCTCATGCCGGCGTGAAGCGTGAATTGCCGACCGTCGCGCAATTCCGAAACCAGTTCGCCATCGATCACAAATAGGACATGGCCGCGATCACACCAATGGTCGGCGACGTAGCCAGGCGAATATTCCACAAGCCGGACGCGCAAATCGCCCGCTATGAAGCTGCGCCAAGTGGCAAAGCCGGATTCACCGGGATGCACTTCTGGCGGCACCGCCGACCAGTCGGTCACGGTGAAGGGCATTGGCGGCAGTTTCAAAAGATGGGTGCCGGAATGTGCACGGCGGTCGCTCAGTCTTCCTGAGCGACCGTCACGCGCAGGCCGTCGAGCGCGGCAGTAAATGGTAGCTGGCAGGACAAGCGTGAGGTCGATTCACGATGACTGCTCGAATCAAGCAAGTCGTTTTCATCTTCGCCCATCGGCCCGACTGTGTCGGCGAAGTCGGCGTCAACGAGGACATGGCAGGTAGCGCATGAACAGCAGCCGCCGCACAGCGCCAACAGCTCATCAATGCCGGCGTCGCGGATATTTTCCATGACGGTCAGGCTGGTGTCGCCTTCAAGTATCTTCTCTGTCCCGTCACGCAGCACCACCACCAGTTTCGCCATTGCCGCTTTTCCTTTGTCGCATTCTGGGCCAACAGATTAGCTGCGCCAGTCGTCGCCGCCTATGCGATGCAGCTTGGCAGGAATCAAGCGGTTGCGAACATTGCAGTCAGTAAGGATGGGTCATGGGATTGAGCGCCGAGCAACTGCAAACCTCGCTGAACGCCATCGCCGCCAAGGATGGCGACATGGCGCGGGCGCTGGCTGCTGTTGGCTATCCCGAACCGCGTCTACGCGAGCCTGGCTATGCGACGATGTTGCGGACAATTGTTGGGCAACAGGTCAGCTTTCAGGCAGCAGCGTCAGTGTGGAACAAATTGGAAGCGGCAGTCGGCAGTGCGTGTCCGCCAGATGCGCTACTGGCTCAGTCCTTTGACGACCTGCGCGGGTGCGGTCTGTCGCGGCAAAAGCAGGGCTATGCCCGCAGTCTGGCTGAGCTGACGCTATCTGGTGAATTGAGTTTTGAAGCGCTGCCACTCGATGACGAGGACGCAATCACGCTGCTAACCCGGGTCAAGGGGATCGGGCGCTGGTCGGCCGAAATCTATTTGCTGTTTGCGGAGGGGCGCGGCGACATCTGGCCAGCCGGCGATCTTGCGGTGCAAGAGGCGGTCGGACGGATCAAGCGCCTACCCGCGCGACCGTCTGAAAAGGACATTCGTGTCATTGCCGAAGACTGGCGCCCGCATCGCGGCGCGGCGGCGGTGTTTGCGTGGCATGCTTATAAGAGCGAGGTGCTTTAACGGCTAGCGGGCCGCGCGGCAGGATTGAGGCGCAATACCTCATCCAGAAATTCACGCGGCTGGCGAATATGCGCACTACGGCGGTCAACTGCTAAGCCGAGCAGCGCCGCCGCCTCCATCACGAAATGGACGCAATTGCGACGATTGAGATTATAGCTGGGCTGCGGCACCGCACGCCAGCGGGCGACAAACGCCATGAGCCTAGCATAGCCCGCATCATCGAGGGTCAGGGTGAAATGCGGCCGGCTGGCGGGGCGCAGGATGTACGCTGCCGATACGGTTTCCATCCGCCCGGACACTGACCGCAGCAGCACCATTGGGCTGGCGCTAACGGCGGTGAAGCCGATGTTGGTGTTCACGGCTTCGCCGGTTGCATCAACGGTGCCGCGCAGAACCATGAACGCATGCGGATAATTCTGGTCGCGCTCGTGGCTCCAGAAAGTCACCACCACCTCCGCTAGCGCGGGGCCAGGCAGAATAAGCAGCAGCAAGGCGAAAAATGGCAGCAGCGTAGAACGGAAAGGCATGGCCCGACCCTAGTCACGACATCGGATATGGCAAGCGGCTAGCGATTGCGCAGGGCGCCCAGCGCCGATAGGGCTAGCTGACACAAGTGTAGGGAGCGTGGGCATGACGGCAAAGGCGATTTTCATCACGGGCGGCGGGTCGGGCATTGGCCGGGCAACCGCGCAGTATTTTGCTGCACGTGGCTGGTTCGTCGGGCTCGCCGATGTCAACGTCGCCGGGATGGCCGAGACAGCGGCGCTGCTACCGACCGGCATGGCGAGCCAGCACCAGCTGGATGTGCGCGACCGCGGCCGCTGGCCGGTGGTGCTGGCTGAATTTGCAGCGGTTAGCGGCGGGCGGATGGATGTGCTGTTCAACAATGCCGGGATTGGCGTTGGCGGCCATTTGCCCGACATGCCGCTGTCCGAAGCCGACCGGGTGATCGACATCAATTTCACCGGCGTGGTCAATGGCATCCATTTTGCCATGCCGATGCTGAAGGCGACGCCCGGCGCGACAATCCTGTCCACCAGTTCGGCGGCGGGGATTTACGGCGCTGCTGGCCTATCGGTCTATTCAGCGACCAAGTTTGCGGTGCGCGCGCTGACCGAGGCGCTGGACCTCGAATTTGCCAGCTATGGCATCCGCGTGCGCGACCTGATGCCGAGCTTTATCGACACGCCGCTGCTCGACACGATTGCCCCCGGCACCAATAGCAATATCCGCGAAAATGTCGTGGGTGCAGGGCTCGAAATCAGCCCAGTGGCAGACGTCGCTGAAGCGGCGTGGGCTGCGGTGCATGGCAACAAACTTCACACCTTGGTTGGACCGACGGCGAAGCGGATCGCCTTTGGCGCGCGGTGGATGCCGGGGCGGTTGCGTAACCAGCTGTTGGGCACGCGCCGAGTGAACTAAAGCGCGGCCTCGATTGCAGCGGCCATGGCGGCATCGCGGACGGACAGGCCACCGGCGTCATGGGTGGTCAGGCGAATGGTGACGCGGTTGTAGATGTTGGACCATTCGGGGTGATGATCGGCCTTTTCCGCGAGCAATGCGACACGGGTCATGAAGCCGAAGGCCGCCACAAAATCCGTGAAGCGAAATGTTCGTTCGATGCCGAGGGCATCCGCGGTGCGCGCCCAGTCGGGATACGCGGTAAGCAATTGCGCCTCTGCTGCCATGTCGAGCCGTTCGATCATCGCCCACTCCCATAGAGTCTTGCCGCGCAAATGCGGGCCGCTACAACCGCTGTATGCCGCAGACTGCCGCTCTTGACCATGCTGACGACGCCGCGCTGTTGCGGCTGTGCGATGCGGCGTGCGTGCGTGGTGGGCGGATGCTGTGGCGGGGGGTTACGTTAACGCTGACACCCGGTGCGCTGGTGCAGGTGGCGGGGGCGAACGGGTCGGGGAAATCAAGCCTGTTGCGGGTCGCCGCGGGGTTCTTGCCGGTGGTGGCGGGAACGGTGGAATGTACGAAAATGATGGGCTTGGTGGATGTAGCCGAACATTTTGACAGCGACCGAAATTTGGATCAAGCGCTTGATTTTTATCGGATAATATCAAAATCAGCGATTCAGGTGGCGACTGCACTTAGCGCAACCGGCATTGCCCACTTGGCGCAGGTGCCGGTGCGAATGTTGTCGACGGGGCAGCGCAAGCGGGCGGCGTTGGCGCGGCTGTTACTAACCGGAGCGCCGCTGTGGCTGCTGGATGAGCCCGCAAATGGCCTCGATGCGGACGGCGTGGCGATGCTGGCCGGGTTGATCGCAACGCACCGGGCGACCGGCGGCGCGGTGCTGATGGCGTCGCACCAGACGCTACCGGTGATGAACGCGCAGACGCTCAATATCGCGGATTACGCACCATGAGCACGCCATGAGCCCATTTTTCGCCATCATTCGCCGCGATCTGGCGCGCAATTGGACGAGCGGAAGCTGGTGGCTGCCGGTCGCATTCTTTCTGCTGGTAGCGACATTATTCCCATTCGCGGTCGGGCCGGACAGCGCGCTCCTGACGCGGATCGGCGGCGGGATATTGTGGGTCGCCGCGTTACTCGCGGCGCTGCTGCCGGTGGAGCGGCTGGTCGCACCCGACCTGGAGGCCGGGATGCTCGACCAACTGGCGCTGGCAGGCATTGCCGATGAGGTCACGATCACCGCCAAGCTGATCGCGCACTGGCTTGGCTTTGCGGTGCCACTGGCGCTGGCCATCCCGCTGGCGGCGGCGCTGCTGGGGCTGTCCGGCGCAACGCTGACCAGCTTTGCCATCGGTTTTGCCCTCGGCGCGCCGGGGCTGGCCGCGCTCGCCATCATGGTCGCTAGCATTGGCGCGGGGCAGCGCGGCGGCAGTGCGCTGGCGGGCCTGATGCTGTTGCCGCTTGCGGTGCCGATCCTGATTTTCGGGGCCGGGATGACCGATCCGCTGGGGCGCGGATCGCCGCTGTTGCTGGCGGCGGTATCGCTGTTGCTGGTGGCGATTGCGCCGTTTGCTGGCGGGGCGGCAATCCGGGCAGCGCGCGAGCGCTAAGCGGCAACTTCAATCATTCACCCAGCGTGCCCAGATGGCGGTGGGCAGTTGCAAGCCCCGCGCCTCTTCTCGCACCGTCAGCTCGCCGCATTCGACCCGGCCGGGCAGATCGGCGAACGCCTGGTTGAGGAGCTCACCGAGCGCGAGGGCGGACAGGCGGACGGCGTAGACGGTGAGGAACAGCGCGCGGGACTCGGCGTCGAGCAGCTGACGGCAATGGCCGATCAGGTTGGCCAGATGCTCCTCCAGCCGCCACATTTCCCCCTCTGGCCCCCGTCCGAATTTGGGCGGGTCGAGCAGGATCGCGTCATAGCGGCGCCCACGGCGGACTTCGCGGGCGACGAATTTGGCAGCATCATCAACGATCCAGCGGATTGGCGCGTCGGCCAGCCCGGATAGCACGGCATTGTCCCGCGCCTGCGCCACCGATTTTTTGGAGGCATCGACATGGACGACGTCGCAGCCCGCCGTGGCCAGCGCGAGGCTGCCAACGCCGGTATAGCCGAACAGGTTCAGGAAGGCGGGGCGGGTGTCCGCAGTGCCTGCGCCATCGACACGTTCGCGCAGCCAATCCCACACCGGAGCCATGTCCGGGAAAAAGCCGAGGTGACGGAACGGGGTGCATTGCGCAGTAAACTGCACATCGCGCCAGCTGAGCGGCCAGCCCTCCGCCGGCACATCATTCTCATAATACCAGCGACCGCCGCCATCATCGTCCGACGCGGGGACGAATTCGGCGTCAGCCGTCCAGTCGCCGGTCGCGGGTTG
>JANOPV010000132.1:0-5141 GCA_031422035.1 Sphingomonas sp.
CTGCCCGGCGGCGCGGAGGACGAGGCCTATGCAGCACTCACCCCGCGCCGTCGCACACCCGATGCGCCAATGGCCGATGCCGGCGAGCTGGCGATGGTCGCGGGCGTCACCCCAGCGCTGTGGGCGCGATTGAGCCCGTGGGTATGCGCGTTACCGACCAGTGATTTGTCCCCGATCACGATCAACACGCTGCTGCCCGAACAGGCGCCGTTGCTGCAAATGCTGGTCGGCCCGCACCTGACCGCCGCCGCTGCGCGGGCGCTGATCGCGGCGCGCCCGACCACCGGCTATGCCAGTGTTTCAGCCTTCTGGAATAGCGGCGCGTTGCGCAATCTCGCCCCGCCTGAGGACGCCGCCACCCAAGTGCGCGTCAAAACCCGCTGGTTCCGCTTGCACTCCACGGTGCGATTGGGCGACACGGTCGTGGCCGCGAGCAGTCTGATTGATGCTGAAGGTGCGCCGGTTCGTGTTGTCCGGCGGGCATGGGTTTCGGCGCTTGAGCAACGCGGGGAGAATGACGAGTGACTGGGGTTACCCATATCTGCCTACTTCCGCCAGCGGGTGCAGACGAGCGTGCGGGTGACGCAGTCCTGCTGTGGTGGCTGGTCGATGGATCCGAGGTTAGCGAGCGCCTGCATCGCCCCGATGACGACGCGCCGGTCGTCGCACTGGTGCCCGCACAAGACTGCCCTGTGCAGTGGGTGACCCTGCCCGGTCTCGCCCCGCGCCAAGCCGCAGCGGCGGCGCGGCTGCACATCGCGGGCAGCGCATTGGGTGACAATAATCACGTTGTCGCTGAGGGTGCAGCGAATGCGGACGGCACCGTTGCGGTCGCGACGGTAAGCACCATCGCCATGCAGAATTGGCAGGCAGTTCTGGCAGCACAAGGGGTCGCCCCAACCACCATGGTTCCAGTGGCCCTGCTCCTGCCAATGGCCGCCGACGGTCAGACAACCGCCCTCAGCATCGGGGGCGAGCGTATCGCCCGGCGCGGAGACCGGGCCTTTGCTGTCAACCCGGTGCTTGGCGCTCTCCTGCTGGGCGATAGCGCGGTTACCGAGGTAACTGGCCCGGCTCTGACGGAACGCCTGTCCGCCATCGCCGCCAATCCCTGCATGAACCTACTGACCGGGCCATTTGCGCGTCCGCGCGCCAACGTCTTTGGTAAAGAGCGCCTCGCTACCGCCGCACTCTTGATCGGCCTAGTTGCGCTCATCAGCCTTAGCATCGGGCTCGTCCGCCTGACCCGCCTCCATACCGATAGTAGTCGCATCGACGATGCCAGCGTTGCCGCAGCAGCGACCGTGCTGGGCCGCACGCCAGCGCTGGGAAGTGCGATCGCCGATCTCGATTCGCGGCTTGCTGCCACCGGCGGCGCCCAGGGGAACGCTGCGGCCACCGTCGCTGCGCTGATGCAAGCGATGGAGGGGCAGCTGGGCGTCGCGCTTGACGGCGCCAGCTGGGACGCGGCGGGCACGTTGACCGTCACGCTTGGCGCGGCGCGGGCGGAGGACATTAACCCAGTGCTGCTCGCGCTCCAGGCGGCTGGCTACTGCATCACCGCGCAGCCCCGCACTGGCAGCGATGGTCGGGCGCTGGGCGACATCACGATCAGGAGTGAGCCATGATCGTTACAATCCGCACCTGGTGGAAGGGGCTGTCGAGCCGCGAACAATGGCTGATCGGCGTCGCCGGTGTGCTTGCTGGGATGCTCCTCGGATGGGTGGTCGCTGGAGCACTGCAAGCCGCGCTAACCTCAGCACAGGACCGCCACGCGGCGGCGCTTGACCGCCATGCCGCCGTTGCCAGCCGGGTTGCCGCACTCCAGACGCGCATCCCCGTAGGCCCAGGGTCCGCGACCGCGCCGGTATCGTTAGTCGCCGGACAGGCGGCTAGCGAAGCTGGGCTGTCATTGGCCCGCAACGATCCGGCTGGCGACAGCGGCGCAGCGATCAGCATTGCAGGGGCGCGCAGCAGCGCCATCCTCGCCATGTTGCATGCGCTCCAGCAACGCGGTGTTGCAGCAACTGCGCTGACCCTGCGTCGTAATGGCGATGGGACCGTCGCGCTAACGGCAACCTTGCGAAGGACCGGCGTATGAGCCTTTTGACCCGACTTTGGCCGAGCACGCGGCACGGCTGGCTGTTGCTCATCGGGGTCGCGCTCGCGGCGCTGATCGCGTTTCTGCCGCTGCGGCTCGCATTGGCGCTCGCAGGAGCTGGCGAGAGCGGCCTCAGCGCGCGCAGTGCTAGCGGAACGATCTGGTCCGGGCGGCTGGTTGAGGCGCGCCTAGGATCAATTGACCTCGGCACCTTTGATGTCGGACTGCATCCACTGCCGGTGCTGACGGGGCGCGCCCGCGTCGGCTTCACTCGTCTCGATAGCCCGGCGGCACCGCTCAGCGGCACCGCCGAAACCGGGCTTGGCGGCTGGGCACTACGCGATGTCACTGGCACCTCAATCGGCGGCGATTTCGGCGACCTGCCGGTCGAGCGCATCATCACCGAGCAAATGACCGTCAGCTTCTCTGGCAACCGCTGCACCACCGCCAGCGGTCGAGTGCGGCTGTTGCTAGGCACTCAGATCGCCGGATTGGCATTGCGCAACGGCCTGTCCGGCAACGCCCGCTGTGATGGCGGCGCGCTGCTGCTGCCGCTCGTCGGTGATAGCGGGATCGAGCGGCTGACGATCCGGGTAACAGGCGACGGTCGCTATACCGGCCAGTTGGGCGTCAACAGTGCCGATCCGCTGGTCGCCGCGGCGCTGGCGGCGGCAGGCTTTGGTCCGCGCGGCGGGGGCTATCGGCGCAGCTTTGCGGGCCGGTTCTGATCGCGGTCGACGCCATTGCCGCTGCCGTCTGCGGTGCCTTGTTCGGCGCGATTATTGGCAGCTTCATCGCCACGCTGGTGCTGCGCTGGACCAGCGAGCGGTCGGTCGTCAGCGGGCGGTCCGCTTGTGATGGCTGCGGACGGCAGTTGCGCTGGACCGAACTGATCCCGCTCCTGTCCTACGTTACCGCGCGCGGACAATGCCAAACCTGCGTCGCTACAATCGACCCGCTGCACCCGCTGACCGAAGCTGGGGCACTGCTGATAGGGGCGGTCGCGCTATGGCTGCACCCCGACCTCACCGGCGTCGCCCTCGCGCTCTTCGGCTGGCAGTTGCTGACGCTTGCGCTGCTTGATGCGCGCGCCTTCTGGCTGCCGGACCAGTTGACGCTGATGCTCTCCCTCAGCGGGTTGGCACTCGGCGGACTGGCTACAGGCGTCGCACTGGTCGACCGCTGCATTGGCGGCGTGGCGGGGTTCGGCGCGCTGACGCTGATTGCTTATGCCTACCGCGCCGTTCGCGGACGTCAGGGGCTCGGCGGCGGCGACCCGAAATTGTTCGGGGCCATCGGCCTGTGGCTTGGCTGGGCGGCGCTACCCAGTGTGCTGCTGCTCGCCGCCGTTGCCGGGCTCGGCGTCGCGGCACTGCGGCTGGTCCGCCGCCAGTCGGCTGCCAATTGGGCGACGATGCGGCTCCCCTTCGGCACGCTCTTGGCGTTGGCGGCTGGTGCCGTTGCGCTTGCCATGGCACAAGCTGGCGCATGACATCACCTGTGGACGAAGGGCACCTGACCCGTGCTGATCGCCCGTCCCTCGCCTGGCGGCGCACGGCTGGCAAGGGAACTGGCAGCGGAACTGGCAGCCCAACCATCATCTTCCTGCCGGGCTATGCCAGCGATATGGCAGGGTCAAAGGCGACTGCGGTGTTCAATTGGGCCGCGGTGCGCGGGCACAATTGCGTCCTGTTTGACTATGCCGGGTGCGGCGCGTCCGGCGGTGCTTTTGCCGATCAGACGCTCGACGACTGGCTGGGTGACACGCTCGCGGTTGCCGATGCGCTCACGGCTGGCCCGGTACTGCTGATCGGCTCATCGATGGGCGGCTGGCTGATGTTGCGCGCGGCGCTCGCCCGCCCGGGTCGGGTGGCCGGCTTGCTGGGCATTGCCGCTGCACCCGATTTCACCGATTGGGATTTTGATGCTGTGCAACGCGCCGTGCTCGCCCGCGATGGATGGCTGCTTATGCCCAATCCCTATGGCCCGGAGCCGACCCTGTTCACGCACGCGCTCTGGGAATCAGGACAGGCGTCGTTGCTGTTGAAGGGCCCGATTGCGATCAACTGCCCGGTCGCGTTGCTGCATGGTCAGGCGGATGCCGACGTGCCCGCGACCATTTCGCTGCGCGTCGCGGAACAGCTTTGTTCAGCAACGGTTGAGGTAATATTGGTCAAGGACGGCGACCATCGCCTGTCACGACCGCAAGATATTGCCCTGCTGCTGGCGACCCTTGATCGCCTGTTTGCCCGAATGGACCCTGCGTAACGATGTTTGCCACCCTCCTCCTCATCGCCATTGCCCAAACGACTCCCGTGCCGCCGATGGTGCCGGTTCGCCCCGTCGTCCCCGCCTTTGACCCGCTCCCCGGCGGGCGGCAGTGGTCAGCTGCGGACGAAGCGCGTCTCGTCGCCTGCCGCGCGACGGCGGCTGAGGACGCTGATGCGGGCATCATGGCGGCGAACAGCTGGCTGCAAGAGGGCGGCGGCCTGCTTGCCAAAACCTGTCTCGGCACCGCCTTTGCCCTGGCCGGGCAATTCGGCCCTGCCTTGTCGACCTTTACGGAGGCAGCGGGCGAAGCTGACGCGGCCGGTGATCCCCGTGGGGGCCAGCTATGGGCACAGGCCGGCAATGCGGCGCTGGCCAGCGGCGATGCGGCAACCGCGCGGCGCTATCTCGATACCGCCATCGGCAGCGGGCGGCTTGCGGGGCCGCAGCTTGGTGTCATTCATGCGGATCGCGCCCGCGCGCTGGTCGGTTTGGGCGATCCTGCCGCTGCTCGCGCCGACCTTGATCTTGCGACTCGGCTGGCGCCACAGGATGGGACCGTCTGGCTCCTATCCGCAACTCTGGCGCGGCGGATGCGCGATTATGCGCGGGCGCAGAATGACATTCAACAAGCCGCCACCCTGACCCCGCGCGACCCGGCGATTGCCCTCGAAGCTGGGAACATCGCCTATATGGTCGATAATCTAGCTGCTGCGCGGCTGAGTTGGCAGAGCGCGATTGCCATCGACCCAACCAGCGCCGCCGCCGCCGC
>JANOPV010000133.1:0-1540 GCA_031422035.1 Sphingomonas sp.
ACGCCCGTAAGCTGTTTGAAATGCTCAACGGCCGAGAGCCGGCGCCGCTGAAAGAGGGCCGCTACCGCAACCTCGCCGAAGCGCCGCCGGTGCCGACAACCTCGATCCTCACCAAAACCGACGGCGTTGTTGCCTGGCGCGGGTCGGTCCAGTCGCCCGCACCGCAGACCGAGAATATTGTCGTCCACGCCAGCCACATCGGTCTTGGCGTCAATCCCGCTGTCATGGTCGCCATCGCTGATCGCCTTGCTCAAGCGGAGGGGCAGTGGAAGCCGTTCGACAAGGGAGGGCTGCGGCGGCTAATGTTCCGGGATGTCGTGCACCATTAAGGCGCACGCTCTGGGAACCGTAATGTCATGAACATCGCCTTCATCGGCCTCGGCAATATGGGCGGCGGCATGGCCGCAAACCTGGTGCGGGTGGGGCACTGCGTCCACGCCTTTGATCTCAACGCCGACGCGCTCGCCCGTGCTGTCGCCGCCGGATGTGCCGCAGCCGAAAGCGCCGGGGCAGCCGCCAGCATTGCCGACGTCATCATCACCATGCTCCCCGCTGGCACCCATGTCGGCGCGGTCTATGGCGACAGTGTGTTTGGCACCGCTCCGCCTGGCACGCTCCTCATCGATTGCTCGACAATCGACGTCACCACCGCGCGCGCCTTGGCGCTATCGGCCACTACCAATGGCTATGTCGCGGTTGATGCGCCGGTATCGGGGGGCATTGCCGCTGCAAATGGCGGCACCCTCACCTTCATGGTTGGCGGTGGCGCAGACGGCTTTGCCCGGGCCGAACCCATCCTCAGTTCCATGGGCAAGGCCGTCATCCATGCGGGCGGAGCCGGGGCGGGCCAGGCCGCAAAGGTGTGTAACAACATGCTGCTCGGCGCGTCGATGATTGCGACGTGCGAGGCACTGGCGCTCGCCGAACGGCTCGGCCTCGATCCGCAGATCTTTTATGACATCGCCTCCGTCAGTTCGGGCCAGAATTGGAGCCTGACCAGCTACTGCCCGCTCCCCGGCGTCGGCCCCACTTCACCCGCCGACAACGGCTATCGCGGCGGATTTGCCGCGTCGCTGATGCTCAAGGATCTGCGCCTGGCGATGGAGGCCGCAGAAAGCGTCGACGCGATGGTCCCGATGGGCGACCGCGCCACCGAGCTCTACGAAAGCTTCGTCGCCGCCGACGCCGAAGGCCGCGACTTCTCAGCCATCATCGACCAAATGCGCGTGGCGG
The DNA here is from genome assembly GCA_031422035.1 of Sphingomonas sp. Classification (GTDB taxonomy): domain Bacteria; phylum Pseudomonadota; class Alphaproteobacteria; order Sphingomonadales; family Sphingomonadaceae; genus Sphingopyxis. The sequence continues at coordinate 1,234 of JANOPV010000133.1, forward strand.
AGGGGCTTTGAATATGGCGTCAGTCGCTTTCTCCCCGCGACTGCGCAATTGCCGCTAATATCTGATCAGCCATACCGACCACCTGCTGATTATCTAGCCCGATAGCCACCAAGCGCACGTCCCGCGCAAGACGCACCGCTTCACGCATCAGTTGCGGGTCGCTGCGCCGGTTGGCTAGCATCGCCTTGGCGGCGGCGAGGCCAATTGTTGAAATCGCCCATTCATATGGCTGGCTATCTCGGGGACGGACAGACAATGCTTGGCCATAGGCCGCAATCGCAGCCTCTAAGCGATCAGTGCCGGGTAC
>JANOPV010000134.1:0-7568 GCA_031422035.1 Sphingomonas sp.
GTCAAAGCTTTTCAGCATCTCACCCAGATTCTTCGGCAAGGGCCAGATGTGGCGGATATGGACATGCGCGACATCTGCTCCCTGTGCACGTTGCCTGCGGACCGCCTGGTGGATCGGGCCGTATGTCGAACCCCAGCCGACAACCGCCAGCTTCGCGCCTACTCTGCCCAGCATGACTTCCTGGTCGGGAATGCTGTCGGCGACGCCGTTCACCTTGGCCGAGCGAATATCAGTCATCGCCTGATGGTTCTCGGGCGCGTAGTTGATGTGGCCGGTATCGACTTCTTTCTCGATGCCGCCGATGCGGTGCATCAGGCCGGGGGTGCCGGGTTTGACCCACGGGCGTTTCAGCTTTGCATCGCGGCCATAAGGCTTGAAACCGCCGTCTTGCGGGACATCCATGAACTCGGCCGGGAATGGCTTATAGCTCTCCAGATCGGGCACCTTCCACGGCTCGGCAGCGTTGGCGATATAGCCGTCGGTCAGCAGCATGACAGGCGTCATATATTGCGTCGCAATCCGCACCGCCTCAATCGCGCAGTCGAAGCAATCAACCGGCGAACGTGCAGCGATAACCGGCATCGGCGCATCGCCATTGCGGCCATAGACAGCCTGATAGAGGTCCGACTGTTCGGTCTTGGTCGGCAGGCCGGTCGATGGCCCGCCGCGCTGTGAATTTATAATGACCAAAGGCAATTCAGTCATGATCGCGAGGCCCATTGCCTCACCCTTGAGCGCGATTCCGGGTCCGGAGGACGAGGTGATGCCCAAACTCCCGGCATAGCTTGCACCAATCGCGGAGCAGATCGCGGCAATCTCGTCCTCGGCCTGAAAGGTCGTGACGCCAAATTCCTTCAGCCGCGACAGATGGTGGAGAATCGCCGAGGCTGGCGTGATCGGATAGCCGCCAAAAAACATCGGAACACCGGCCAGACGGCATCCGGCAACCAGCCCGAATGCAACAGACTCTGCACCCGTGACCGTGCGGTACAGTCCCGGCGATACCGGCGCTGCGGCGACATGTTCCTGGCGAATCTGTCCGCCAAGCTCAACCGTCTCACCATAAGCATGGCCAGCATTCAGCGCGGCGACATTGGCCGCTGCCACCACAGGATTCTTTGCAAACTTCGCGTTCAGCCAGTCGATCAGCGGCTGCCGTTCGCGGTCGAACATCCACAGCGCAAGGCCCAGCGTCCACATATTCTTGCAGCGCAGCGCCTCTTTATTCCCCAGGCCGAACGGCTTGACCGCCTCCAATGTCAGCGAGGATATGTTGATCGTCACCAGCTGCCATTTGGCCAGACTGTCATCGGTCAGCGGATTGACGTCATATTTGGCCTTGGCGAGATTCCGGTCGTTAAACTCACCGCTATCGGCAATGATCAGCCCGCCGGGCTTCAGCGCCTCAACGTTGGTTTTCAACGCCGCTGGGTTCATCGCCACCAGCACGTCGGGCGCGTCCCCCGCCGTATCGATCTGTGTCGAACCAAAGTTGATCTGGAATGCCGACACCCCGAACAACGTCCCCTGTGGTGCCCGAATTTCCGCTGGAAAGTCTGGAAAAGTCGCCAAATCGTTGCCCGACAATGCGGTCGACAGCGTAAACTGCCCCCCGGTCAGCTGCATCCCGTCGCCCGAGTCTCCGGCAAAGCGGACGACCACGGTTTCTGCGGGCGGGTTGGCAAGGGACTCGGCAGGCGTAATTTCGGTCACGGCAGTCGCCATTGCGGCATAATCCCATCACTATCTTTTGCGGCCCCCTCCCTACGCCGCCTTGCGCGGGTGCGCCAAATAGATTTTGTTCTGCGACGCAAATCCCGCCATGGACGGAACGCTATCACCAAAGACAGGACCACCACCCGCATGATCGAACCAGCCACCTTGCCCTATCGTCCCGGCGTCGGGATCATGCTGGTGAACGCTGGTGGGGGCGTGTTCGTCGGCCAACGGATCGACTGGCACAGCGACGCTTGGCAAATGCCACAGGGCGGCGTCGATGATAGCGAAGAATGGGAGGCTGCTGCGTGGCGCGAGATGGAGGAAGAGACCGGGGTTATTGCGGCGCACGCCACCCTCATCGCCCGCACGCAAGAGCCGCTGACTTATGAGCTGCCGCTCGAAATCCGGCATAAGCTCTGGAAAGGCAAATATCGCGGGCAACGCCAGCATTGGTACCTGCTGCGGTTCACGGGAACCGATGCAGACATCAATATTGCGACTGCTCATCCGGAGTTTAATCGCTGGCAATGGGCTGATGTAAATTCGCTCGAATCGCGGATCGTGCCCTTCAAACGCGACCTTTATCGCCAGGTGATCGACCAATTCCGTCCGCTGATCTGACCCTCTACATCCTCGCGCTCGGCAGCAACCGGGCATCAGGGGCGGCGCACATACCCGCCGCGATGCTTGCTAATGCCGTCGCGGCGCTGACAAGTGAACCCGACATCAGCCTGCTCGCCTCTGCGCCTGTCCTGCACAGCGCGCCGGTTGGCCCAGCCCAGCGCCGCTTTGCCAATAGCGCAGTGTTGATTGAAACGATGCTCGCTCCGCCTGCACTGCTCGCTGTCACCCAAGCGATCGAGCGGAGTCTCGGTCGTCGTCGCGGCCAGCGCTGGGGCAATCGCCCGATCGACATCGACATCATCCTCTGGAGCGGCGGCCTGTGGCATGACCGCTGCCTGAGTATCCCCCACCCTCGCTGGCGTGAGCGCGGCTTTGTTCGGACCCCGCTCCTCGCCATCGCCCCCAATTGGCGCGATCCGATCAGCCGGCAGACCGTCCGCCAGATTGATGCGCACGCGCGCCGTCCCAAACCAACCCGTTGACCCACGCGGTCGACCTGCCTAGAGGGACGCCACCGCACAGGCGGGGCCCTTAGCTCAGTTGGTAGAGCACGTGACTTTTAATCACTAGGTCGCTGGTTCGAACCCAGCAGGGCTCACCACTTTCGGCTATTTTACGATAATCAAACGCGTTGCTGCGCTGATTTCGCCGTCAACGCGGCGACCGCGCACGATACACGCGCTCATCTATTGATAAGGTGACAGGCTGGCTCCCCGGGTAGGATTCGAACCTACGGCCATTCGATTAACAGTCGAATGCTCTACCGCTGAGCTACCGAGGAGCGGCCTGACGTAACCGCCGGGCGGTGAGGGGCGTCCATTGCCTCCGCACGGATGCAAAAGCAAGCCCGCACTATGCTTTTTCTCACTCGATGAACTGTTCAGACACGATCCGGTCGTCCAGCGCATGTTCTGGATCGAACATCAGCGTCAGTGCGCGGTCTCGGTCCACCGCGACGTCGACCCGGGCGACATCGCGCACTTCTCGCTGATCGGCGACCGCGCTGACCGGGCGCTTGTCCGTCTCATGCATGCGGAACGCGACCCTGGTGCGTTCGGGCAAAATGGCCCCGCGCCAGCGCCGCGGGCGAAAGGGGCTGATCGGGGTGAGCGCCAGCAATGCCGAATCAAGTGGCAATATTGGCCCGTGCGCCGACAGATTATAGGCGGTTGATCCTGCTGGGGTTGAAACCAGCACGCCGTCCGCGATCAATTCAGGCAGCATCGTCCGCCCATCGACCATCACCTCAATCTTTGCCGTCTGCCGGGTTTCGCGCAGCAGTGAAATCTCGTTGATCGCCGCCAGCCGATGATGTTCGCCCGTCGAGGTGACAATGTCGGCGATCAGCGGGTTGACCGTTATCGCACGCGCGCGCTCCAGCCGCGCCTCCAACGCATCGAGCCGCCACTCATTCATCAAAAAGCCGATAGTGCCCCGGTTCATACCAAAAACCGGCACAATCCGGTTAGTATCCAGCATAGTATGGAGTGTTTGCAGCATGAAGCCATCGCCGCCCAAGGCAATGATGATGTCCGCCTCTTGCGGATCGACCCACGCATACCGCGCGCGCAGCTCGTCAGCGGCGCCTTGCGCCAGGGGAGCTCCCGAATCGAACAGGGCCATGCGTTGAAAACCAGACTGCCCGCTCATCGAGCATTTCTCCCTTGTCCGCCCCAATGAGCCGCAACCATGCTCTGTCTATGCAGCGAAGTGCGTGCAAGCAAATGGAAACCCCGCCATGCTATGACGATCACGCGATGATTTTGCCTGCGCCCTTTCCTGTGTCCGACCCCGTGGCACCCGACCTGTTGCTGTCGTTTCGACATCGCGACGCGTTGGCCCAAGCGCTCACCAGTCTTGGGCGGCGCGTGGTGGCAGCCCGGCGCAGCGATGGGCTGGCCCAGCGGTTTGTATCGCTCGGTGCACATGTCCTGCTGGTCGATGCCCGCGACGCCGCGATTGAGGCGCTCACAGCAGTAGAAAGCGCCGCAGCTGTGGTGTCCGAGCGCGGCCAAGGGCTGATAGTCCTGCTCGGCGACGCTGAAAGCGAGATGGCACCGGCGTTTATCACGGCTGGCGCGCACCACATTATTGGTGCGCCATGGCGTGATTGGGAATTGGCAGCGGCGTTGCTCAGCAGCGACCGGTCACGCCGGTTCGAGCAGGCAAATGCTGCCTCGCTGCTCGGCGCGTGGCAGGCCGACCTCCTCAGCGGCAAGCTTTCGATCCTCGCGGCAACAGACTCTCCGCTTCACGCTCTGTTCGGCAAATCGACCATGCTGCGCCAAGCGCTCCGGACAGTGGCACGCGATACGCAAAAGGCGGCATTCGCAGCGATGCAGCAGTTGCGGCGCGGCGCGGGTCATGCCGTGGTCATTCAAAGCACTGAAGATGGGCGTTGGGCGCATCATCTAAGCTGCCGCGCGACAATCTTGTCGGCACAGGTCGAGCTATTGGGTGGCAATGACGCGGCAATGGGGTTTGCGGCGCGTGATCCGGTCACTGGGTTGCCGACAATCGACGCCCTGTTAAACAGCCTTCAGCTTCGAACAGACAGCGTCGCGGGCAAGCCGGGTGGCGCCGCCGTCGCGCTCGTCGAAGTCGCAAGGCTCGCGCGCTATAATGATGCTGCCGGGCGCGCGGCTGGGGACATGTTACTGGCGGGGGTTGCCCGTCGTCTCGAACGACAATTACGCAGCGACCTCGGACAATCAACCATTGTCGCGCGCGCCGACGGCGCGCGCTTTGCCGTGCTCGCTCCGCCCGATATATCTGCGCCCCGGCTCAGTCTGGAACTGCGCGCAGCCGCCTCCGCAATGGCCGACATCACGCCGACTGCGCTGTCGGAAGCACCCGTGGCGCTGCGGGTCGCCAGCGGCGTCATCGCGCCAGCGCAAGATCCGCGCGCAGCATTCTCGGCGCTCGCCCGTCGCCTGTCCGCCCCGCGCGCACTGGTCAACAGCATCGACGTTGAGGCGGCGCTGACCGGCGATGATCTGCATGTGTTGTTCCAACCGCAATTCGCAATGGATGGCGACCGTTTGACCGGGGCGGAGGCGCTGGTGCGCTGGCAGCACCCCCGACTAGGCGAAATTAGCGGCGGCGTGGTGTTTGCTGCGGCCCATATGGCGGGGCTCGAACGCCAGTTAAGCGAGGCTGTTTGGCAGCGCGCCCTGAAAGCCATGGCCGCTTGGCCCGCCGCCCTCGCCCACCTCCGGGTCGCCCTGAATATTACCGCCGCCGATGTCGCGGACGCCCAAATGCCCGCGTCGTTGCTGGCGATGGCAGCAGACCACGACATCACCCCCATCCGTCTGACCGTCGAAGTTACCGAAGCTGCGATCATCGAAGCCCTTGACGATGCCGCCGCTGCCCTGCGCCGCTTGCGCGCGGCCGGGGTGCATGTCGCGCTTGATGACTTCGGAACAGGCTATTCGGGGCTGAGCTGGCTCAAACGTTTGCCCATCGATTATATCAAGATCGATAGCAGCTTTGCCCGCGATGCAGTTGGCGCGCCACGTGATCGTGCGGTTCTCACCGGCGTCGTCGCCCTCGCCCGCGCGCTTGATCTCGATGTGCTGGCAGAAGGCGTGGAAACACAGGAACAGCGCGATCTTCTCGCCATCGCCGGTTGCCGCTGGTTCCAGGGACATTTGCGGGCGCCAGCGCTGGGCGACGCCGCTTTTGTCGCCCTCGCCCTCGCCGCGGTCTAGCCGGCCAGCCGGGCGAGGCCCTTCGCCAGTTGTAGCGCGCCGTTCAGCCGTGCGTCGGCGCCAACCCATGCCCGGGTGATTACAAGCTTGCCGTCCGGTCGCAATTTGGCCGTGCCCTGCAGGCGCTGTGCATAATCAATCAGCCCGGCGACGTTCGGCGGCGCGTCGTTGAAAAATGTGACCAGCGCGCCCTTCCCACCGACATCCAGCTTGCTGATCCGCGCCCGGGTCGCGTGCAGTTTAATTTCCATGAGCTGGATGAGATTGGACGTAGCGACGGGTAGCGCCCCGAACCGGTCAATCAGCTCGGCGGCAAAGCTGTCAATTTCCGCCCGGTCGGTCAGCTCGTTCAATCGGCGATACAGGCTCATCCGCACCGGTAAGTCGGGAATATAGTCCTCGGGAATAAGGATCGGCGCGTCGATGGTGATGACCGGCGACACCTTATCCAAAGGCGCAGACAGCCCGGCGCCTTCAGCCCGCGCAATCAGGATCGCCTCTTCCAGCATCGATTGATACAATTCAAAGCCAACCTCGCGGATGTGCCCCGACTGCTCATCGCCAACCAGATTGCCGGCCCCGCGAATGTCGAGATCATGGCTTGCAAGCTGGAACCCAGCCCCGAGAGTATCGAGATCAAGCAGGATCTTAAGCCGCTTTTCTCCGGTTTCGGTAATGATGCGGTCCGGTGGCGTCGTCATGTAGGCATAGGCACGAGTCTTTGATCGCCCGACCCGCCCGCGCAACTGATAGAGCTGTGCCAGACCAAACCGGTCAGCGCGGTGAATAATCATGGTGTTGGCGCTCGGAATATCTAGCCCGCTTTCGACAATCGTGGTCGAGACAAGGACGTCATATTTGCGGTCGTAGAAGGCGCTCATCCGCTCTTCAACCTCACCCGCCGCCATCTGCCCATGGGCAACGACATATTTAATCTCAGGCACGGATTTGCGCAGGAATTCTTCGATGTCCGGCAAATCGGCGATTTTCGGTGTCACAAAAAAGCTCTGCCCACCACGATAATGCTCACGCAGCAACGCCTCGCGCAGCACCACCGGATCCCACGGCATGACAAAGGTGCGCACGGCCAAGCGGTCGACCGGCGGCGTCTTGATGACACTCAGGTCACGCAGCCCCGACATCGCCATCTGCAGCGTGCGCGGGATCGGCGTTGCGGTCAGGGTCAGCACATGAACGTCGGTTTTCAGCCCCTTGAGCCGTTCCTTGTGGACCACACCAAACCGTTGTTCTTCGTCTACAACAACCAGCCCCAGCCGATTGAACGCCAACCCTTTGGCCAGCAATGCATGGGTGCCGATGATAATATCCACCGTGCCAGCGGCCAAGCGCTCCTTGGTTGCCTTGGCCTCAGCCGCCGGGACCAGCCGCGACAACCGGCCGATATTGACTGGAAAGCCCCGGAACCGCTCAACAAAATTACTATAATGCTGCCGCGCCAACAGCGTCGTCGGGCAAATGATCGCGACCTGCATCCCCGCCATCGCCGCGACA
>JANOPV010000135.1:0-5657 GCA_031422035.1 Sphingomonas sp.
ATTTATCAACCCTGGTGCCATCGGCTTCGCTGACCGCGCCGTCTTCGGCGCTGGCCAGCACCACCCCCAGTCCTTTTTTTGCCGAAAACTTGGCACGCTTCGCCGGGGTGGCGCGCCACACCCCGATCACCCGCACCCCGAGGGCATCGAAATCACCGATCAGCGCGGTAAAGTCCTGCGCCTCGGTCGTGCATCCCGGCGTGTCTGCCTTGGGATAGAAATACAGCACTGTTGTCCGTCCGCCTAAATCGGCCAGATTGATCGGCGTGCCATCGCTGGCCACCAACTGCCCCTCAACGACGCGTGAACCCGTTTCCATCACCATCATCCTGTCCCTCTTGATCGATCCCCAGCATGGTCACCCATGCCGCTATGTCCCGGCGGCTGGCCGCATAATGCGCCAGCATATCGTCCCAATCATCCGCCCCGCACGCCCGCGCAATTCGCGCCTGCGTCGATGGCTCGGTCACCGCCATATGGTCGCCCATCAGCCGCAATGCCACCAGCATCCGGGCGAGCACCGCGTAGGCATTGCTGATTGCAGCAGGCGCAATGTCTGCCGCAACCAAGGCGGCAATCGCCGGACCCAGTCGCGGGTTCAGGCCGACCTGCCGGGTCAACTGCACATGGTGCACGGCAAATTCCAGGTCCACGAGGCCGCCATCGACCAGCTTGACGTCAAGCGGCCCGGCAGCGGGCTTGTGACGGCGCAGATCGCGTCGCATCGCGGCAACGTCGGTGCGGACCTTGGCGGCGTCACGCGGCTTTGCCAGCACTGTATCAACCACCGCCTGCAACGCCGCGCGCCCTGCCGCTGACCCATAAACTGGTCGCGCCCGGGTCAGCGCCATATGCTCCCAGGTCCATGCCTCGTCGGCCTGATAGCGGGCGAAACTGTCGAGCGATGCAACCAGCGGCCCCTGATTACCTTGCGGGCGCAGCCGGGTATCGACCTCATAGAGCGGTCCGGCAGCAGTGGCGACCGACAGCGCGGCGATCACCCGCTGCGCCAGTCGGTTGAAATAAGTGGTCGCGCCGAGCGGCTTCGCGCCGTCCGATTCCGCCAGATAATCACCGGTGAACAACAGGATGAGATCAAGGTCAGAGGCATGGGTCAGCGCCTCCCCGCCCAGCCGGCCCAGCGCCAGCACCAGCAGCTCACCGCCTGGCACCCGACCATGCGCGGCTGCAAATGCGGCGATTGTCGCGTCTGCCAACACCGCCAGCGCGGTTTCGGCGACATGGGCATAGCCGCGCGCCGCATCCAGCGGATCGCTCACCCCCTCGACAATCTGCGCCCCGATGGCGAACCGCAGGTCGCCGACATCGCGCCGCACCCGGTCGAGCAGACCCTCATATGCTTCGCCCGGCGGCGCCCGATACAGGCGGGCGGCAATGTCCGGTCCGCTCGGCACCCCGGCCAGCGCGCTGGCGTCGATCAACCCCTCCAGCAACTCCGCCCGCTGGCCCAAGGCGTTCGATAATGTCGGCGCGTGCGACAAGATAGCGACAAGCGTGGAAAGCAAGCGCGGCTGAGCCGAAAGCAGGTGGAACAGATTGATTGCGCTGGGTAATCCACCGAGCATCGCATCAAATCGCGTCAGCGCTGTCGCCGGATCAGGCGCGCCCGCCAACGCTGCAAACAGCCCGGGCAGCACCTGCTCCAGCGCCTCGCGCGCCGCCGCGCTGCGTAATGCTCGGCTAGTTCCACCACGCCATTCACTTACGCGCTTTACCGCCATTTCAGCGTCGGCAAATCCGGTCGCCGCGATCGCCGCCGCCAGTGCCGCCTCCTCCAGCGGCCAGCCCGATGACACGCCCATGCCCGACAATAATGTATCGAACCGCGCCCCGACATCGTCGATCACCGGCGCCAGCAATCTGACCAGCGCCGCGCCATCGGCCAGCCCATGCAATCGCGCCACCGCATCGAGCCCCGCCATGTTCTCGGGCAGGCTGTGCGTCTGTTGATCGCCGACCATCTGCAACCGGTGCTCAACCGTGCGCAACGTCACATAATGATCGAGCATTGCGCTTGCCGCGTCGGCCTCGATCAGTCCCGCATTGGCGAGTGCCGGCAGCGCATCCGGCAGCATTGGCACCCTGAGCGCCGGGTTGCGCCCGCCATGGATCAACTGCTGACTCTGGGCAAAAAACTCGACCTCACGGATGCCGCCGCGCCCGCGCTTCACATCAAAACCAGGGCCAAGTATTTGTCCGCGCCCATAATGATCGCGGATCCGCGCGCTCATATCGGCGATCCGGCCAAGCTGGCCGTAATCGCGCACGCTGCGCCAGATGAACGGGTTGATCGCTTGCAGAAAATGCTGCCCCAGCGCCACGTCTCCGGCCATCGCTCGCGCCCGAATGAACGCCGCCTGCTCCCACGCCAACGCTTGCGATTCATAATAAGCAATCGCCGCATCAACCGGCAGCGCAATCGGCGTGACCTCCGGCGACGGGCGGAGCCGCAGGTCAACGCGCAGCACATAGCCGGTGCCGGTCCGCGCCGATAATATCTCCACCCAACGCCGCGCCAGCCGGGTCGCCGCCTCGGTCGGGTCATCGCGCTGGCGCCTTGGTAACGCCTCAGGATCAAAGATCAGGATGGGGTCGATGTCCGACGAATAATTCAGCTCCCGGCTGCCCAGCTTGCCCAATGCAATCACTGCAAAGCCGCGCGGCTCCTCACCCGGTGCGCGTTCGGCAAAGGCAGCAGTCAGCGCCGCGTGGCTGGCCGCATCGGCAAAGTCCGACAAATGCCGGACCGTCGTCCACAAATCATGCTCACCCGACAGGTCAGCCAGCGCGAGCACCAACGCCAGGTCAGCACGGCGGCGGCGCAGGCCATCCGGCACGTCCGCCATGGCCTCAGGCGCAACAGCCTCAGGCATCGGCGCGGCGCAGCGCATCGCGGCGGCGAATCCATTCGCAATATAGGCGTCGACCAGATCAGCCCGGCGCGCAATTAACCCAGCAAGGAACGGCGCGTGCTGTGCCGCGCGTTCCACTGCGTCCTTGCGCGCGCTTGGCTCAGCGGCCACTCACGCTATCGACTTCGGCCAAAATCTCGACCATCGCTTCCCCTCCGCCAAGGTCGCTTGATCGTCGCCTTGGTAAGTGACCTTCGCTGATGATCGCGTCGAGCGCAACTCGCGCGCGGGCCACCCGGCTTTTGATCGTGCCGACAGCAACCCCGCAAATGTCGGCGGCCTCTTCATAGGCAAAGCCGCCGGCACCGACGAGGATCAACGCCTCTCGCTGCGCGGGGGGGAGCATTTGCATCGCGCGGTGGAGGTCAGCCAGTTCGAGCTGCTTATCCTGCCCGGCGGGCGCCGCCAGAACGCGCTCTGCGGTCAAATCGTCCCACTCACCGCGAAACCGGTTACGCCGCATTTGCGACAGAAACACGTTGCGCAGGATGATGAAGGTCCATGCCCGCATACTGGTGCCAGCTTGAAATCGGATGCGGGCCGCCCACGCCTTCAGCATAGTTTCCTGGACAAGGTCATCGGCTAGATCGGCAGACCCCGACAGCGACCGGCCAAAGGCGCGCAGATGCGGAATAATCGCCGCCAGCTCCGCCTTGAACGCATCGTCGTCGAGCGGCGGCAGCGTCGGCTGCTCAGGCTCCGGCCCCTGCTCCGGATCGTCGCTAAGTTCGGTCATGACATATCCCGAGGGTGATCGACGATCAGGCCGGCACCGTGGCAGGGTTGAAGAACAGCGCTTGAGCTATCGCGGCTTTCAGCGTCCGCTCCTGAAAGGGCTTGGTAATCAGAAATGTCGGCTCGGGACGGTCACCAGTCAGCAAGCGCTCCGGAAAGGCGGTGATGAAAATGACCGGCAATTTCAGCTCGGTCAGAATGTCCGCGACCGCATCAATCCCGGAACTGTCATCCGCCAATTGAATATCGGCCAGCACTAGCCCCGGCACGCTCGCCCGCGCCTGCGCCACCGCTTCATCACGGGTGACGGCGATGCCGACCACCTCATGGCCCAGCTCCTCGACAATCGCCTCAATATCCATGGCGATGATCGGTTCATCCTCGATAATCAGCACTCGGGTGCGGGTCTGTCGGTCGAGCTCAGTCAGCGCGTCGGCGATATGGTTGTCAACGCGATCGATCGCCTCGCCAGTGATCGCGGCAATCTCCTTCTGGCAAAACCCTTCCATTGCCGACAGCAGTAACATCTGGCGCGACAACGGCGTCACTTCCGCCAACCGCCGGGAGGCGATATCCGATGGCTCATCGCTTAGGCCGTTATTGGCGATCGCGCGGTCAGGCGACGACTGCGCGTTGTTCCAAGTTCGGTGGAAAAATCCGTAGAGGCCGATCCGCGCATCAACCGAGTCTGGAAACGACGCCGGATCATCGACAATTGCTTGCAAAGTAGCACGTACGAACTCGTCGCCGCTAGCTTGTGTTCCGCTCAACGCGCGAGCATAACGCCGCAGAAACGGCAGATGCGGCGCCAATCGTTCGCCCAAACTCATCCTGTTCGCTCCCCATCGCGTGGACCTCTATATACCCGCCAGCGGCAGATCGGTTCCAAAACGCTGCACGCTTCCTACCAAAAAATTATCGTTGAAACATAAAAGAGTGGAACCACCACGCAGCGCCCACGTTGTAAATTTTTGCGACGCCGTCTTGCTTCTGGCCTTTGGTTGATTCATGCAGCGGTACGCCGATGGTGTTAGGGGAGCGCGGGGGCGCTGTTCCGGGGTATGGTAAGGATCAGTTGGCCAGTGAGCGGGACCGACAAATATCCGATGGATCGCAACGGTAAACCAATGAACGCCGCGCAATCAACGACCGGCATATCTCCCCCGCCCCGCGCGCCGCATCAGCTTGACGCCGTTTCGGTATCGCTGCGACAGGCCTATAGTGCGACGGTGGCAGAGGATGTGCCCGATGCGCTCCTGGACCTGCTCAACAAATTGCGGTGACCGGCTCGGGTTCCGAATATCCTTCCGGCACTGCCAATATCTCTAGCAGTGCAGATAATCACGGGCGCACCGGTTTTCGATTCAGCTGGGCACCGCGCACCGGCACATTCCTGTTCATTGTGCTCGGGCTGGCGCTTGCCCCCATCGGCATCATCGGCGTCCGCGCCGCGCTTACCCAATTGCAACGCAGCGACAGCGAACGACAAGCACTGCTGGCCGCGTCGAGCCGTGAGCAAGCGCAAAACTTGGCTTCTCGTCTGCGCAGTGACCGCACCTTGCTGATTGAAACCCTGCGCCGCCGCGGTGAAGTGCCAACGGGTGAGCGGTGCCGCGTAATCCTTGGCCTGTTTTCGGGTGTCGGTGGCGAGGTGCCGGCGGCACAAGTGGTCGACTCCGTTACCGGGGCGCATCGCTGCATCGATGGCGTGCCGGCCGATCGCGGCGCCATCGGCAGGCGCGCGAACGGTTTCAGGGTTTCGGCGATCAACAGCACATTGACCCACACCGCGCTCCAGCTGGATGATGGCTCGCTGGCCGAGATCGTTTATCCGATGCCGGTTTTGCTCGACATTCTTGGTCAATCGCGCGCTATCGACCTTAGCGGCCGGTCAATTGAGCGCGGCAACGAAAGTCTGCCGCTGGTGGCCGCCGAAGATGGCGACTGGGGCGGCTTCAAACTCTCCAGCCGAGCGCAAATTGGTCGCAC
>JANOPV010000136.1:0-15055 GCA_031422035.1 Sphingomonas sp.
CGATGAATTCCTCGACGATCACCCGCGCCCGGTCGCCGCGCATCGCCGACACCGCATACGCCCACGCGGCGGCCATGTCGGCGGCGTCACGGACCACCGACTGGCCCTTGCCGGAGGAGGACATGACGGGTTTCACCACGCAGGGATAGCCGATGTCGGTCCCCACACTGTCCGCTTCCGCCAGGCTCTCGGCATAGGCGTAACGGCTGGTCCGCACGCCCAGCTCATGCGCCGCCACATCGCGGATGGCATCGCGGTTCATCGTCAGCATGGTCGCCCGGGCGGACGGCACGACGGTAAAGCCCTCCGCCTCAATCTCGTCCAGCACCTCGGTGCGGATCGCCTCAATCTCCGGCACGATATAGTCGGGCTGATGGCGCTCAATCACCGCCCGCAACGCCGCGCCGTCGAGCATAGACAACACCTCCGCCGCATCCGCGACCTGCATCGCTGGCGCGTCCGCATAGCTATCGCAAGCAACCACCCGGCACCCCAGGCGCTTCGCTGAAATGACAAACTCCCGCCCCAGCTCACCGGAGCCGAGGAGGAGGATGGTGGCGGTGGGAGTCATGGGGTAGAGCCTTTCGCGGAAACCCGCAGGAAACTGAGCAAGTTCACAGTGGATTGGCGTTCCGGAGGTTGACGGATTTTGTTCTCCAATGGCATGATTTATCCATGCCACAACTGGGGGCGGGTAGGACAGGGGCAGCAACTTTGCATTGCTTTCCTATGGTAGCGCGCTACTAAGTCGCCATGAATTTGCCAGCTCAACAAGACAAGTTTCGTGCCTATCGCGCCCGCAAGCGCGCGGCAGGGCTGCGGGAGGTGCGGCTGTGGGTGCCGGATACGCGACACCCGACGTTCTGGGAGCGTTCGGTCAAGGCGGCGGCTGTTCTGGGCAATGCCCCGGAAGAAGCTGACACGACGGCCTTCTTTGATGCCCTGCAAGCGGAAACGCCGGGCGACTGGGATTGAAACGCGGTGACATTGTCACCGTCGCGCTGTCCGGCGATCTCGGCAAGCCGCGTCCGGCCCTAATTCTGGAGAGTGATCTGCTCGCGCCAACCCGGCATGTGATCATTTGCCCGGGAACGAGTTTTGTCCGCGATGATGTCGAACAACGGCGGGTCCAGGTGGAACCTGATCCGGCAAATGGTCTCAAAGTGCCGACGCAATTTCAGATCGACAGGCTGATTTCGGTGCAGCGGACGAAATGCGGGCCGGTAATCGGGCGGCTGGATGCGGGCACGATGGACCGGCTAAATGCGACGCTATTTGTGGTGGTGGGGCTGGCGGATTGATGGTTGGGACGACGGTTGATGTCGCGTCGACTTCGTGGCTCCAGCGAGTGACCTACCGGTACGAGTAGGGAGCTATCTCGACGAATTCGCCATTAGCGCAGTCGGCGCGGTAAAATATAAATCCGGGCCGCGAGCGCGTATAACCGAACGTCAACATGTCCACGCGGTCGCAGCGCGCCTGCGATGCCGCGTAACGTATTGCTGCCGCAGCATTCCGATTTGCGTCGTCCAGCCCGGACTGGCCGACTTGAACATATGCGTCCGGGGCATTTTCTCGAGTTATGGGAATCCACGCTGGCGGCATATTTTGATTGGCTAAAGGACTAGGCGTGTAGCCTTCGGGCATCGGCGTATCTGTGGGGCTTTGCTGCTCTTGGCCGCACGCTGTGAGCACCGCAGCCATGCAATACGCAAGGCATAGCGTCGTCGCTCTATTCTTCATCACGCCACCCCAGCCTCACTCACCCCCGCGCTGTTATGCCGCAGCGCCTTCAGCACCGTCTCGACAATCGCCGCCGCATCGAGCCCGGCGGCGGCATATTGCTTGTCCGAATTATCATGCTCCTGAAACTTGTCTGGCAGCCGCATGGTGCGCAGTTTCAGGCCGCCGTCGATCAGGCCTTCGTCGCTGGCCATGGTCAGCACATGCGCGCCGAGGCCACCGATGCTGCCTTCTTCGATGGTCACGCACACTTCATGTGTGGTCAGCAAGCGGCGGATCAGCGCTTCGTCGAGCGGTTTGGCAAAGCGCAGGTCGGCGACGGTCGTGCTCAGCCCCTTGGCCTCCAGCGCGTCGGCGGCCAGACGCGCCTCTGCCAGTCGCGTGCCCAGGGAGAGGATCGCGACCTTGGTGCCTTCGCGGACCACCCGGCCCTTGCCGATCTCCAGCCGCTCCGGCACGTCGGGCAGCGGAATGCCGATGCCATTGCCGCGCGGATAGCGGAACGCAATCGGGCCGCTGTCGTGGCACGCGGCGGTATAGGTCATGTGGACCAGCTCGGCCTCATCTGCTGCCGCCATGACGACGAAATTGGGCAGCGTGCAGAGATAGGTGACGTCGAACGATCCGGCATGGGTGCTGCCATCGGCGCCGACCAGCCCGGCGCGATCAATGGCAAAGCGGACCGGCAGGTTCTGGATCGCGACGTCATGGACCACCTGATCATAGGCGCGCTGGAGGAAGGTCGAGTAGATCGCGGCAAATGGCCGCATCCCCTGTGCGGCGAGGCCAGCGGCGAACGTCACCGCATGTTGCTCGGCAATGCCGACATCGAAGGTCCGGTCGGGGTGCGCCTTGGCAAATTTATCAACGCCGGTGCCGCCCGGCATTGCGGCGGTGATGGCGACAATGCGCGGGTCGCTGTCGGCCAGCTTGGCCAGCGTTTCGCCGAACACATTCTGATAGGCGGGCGGTCCGGGTGGGGCTTTCTGCTGCACGCCGGTGACGACATCGAATTTTTGGACGCCGTGATATTTGTCAGCGCTGTCCTCCGCCGGGCCATAGCCCTTGCCCTTTTGGGTGACGACATGGATCAGGCAGGGGCCCTCCGCCATGTCCCGCACATTTTCGAGCACCGGGATCAAGTGGTCGAGATTATGGCCGTCGATGGGCCCGACATAATAAAAGCCGAGCTCCTCAAACAGGGTGCCGCCCATCGCCATCCCGCGCGCATATTCATCGGTCTTTTTCGCCGCCTTGTGCAGCGGCCCAGGCAGCTTGCGGGCGAGCCGCCGCAACGCTTCGCGCACACTCAGAAACTCGCGGCTCGACACCAGCCGCGCGAGATAGGCCGACAGGCCGCCCACCGGCGGCGCAATCGACATATCATTATCGTTGAGGATGACGACCAGCCTGTTGCCCGCCGCCAACGCATTGTTCATCGCCTCATAGGCCATGCCTGCAGACATGCTGCCATCACCGATCACCGCAATCGCCTTGCCCGGCTGGTCCTTCAGCTTGTTGGCAATGGCAAAGCCGAGCGCGGCGCTGATCGAGGTGCTGCTATGCGCCGCACCGAACGGGTCATATTCGCTCTCGGTCCGCTTGGTGAAGCCGGACAGGCCGCCGCCGGTGCGCAGGGTGCGGATGCGGTCGCGCCGGCCGGTCAGGATTTTGTGCGGATAGCATTGGTGGCCGACATCCCAGACCAGGCGGTCGCGCGGCGTATCAAACACATAATGGATGGCGGCAGTGAGCTCGACCACGCCCAGACCGGAGCCGAGATGCCCGCCAGTAACGCCGACCGCAGAAATCATTTCGGCGCGCAGTTCATCGGCCAATTGGCGCAATTGGTCGGGGCGGAGGCGGCGCAGGTCTGACGGCAGATCAACCGTGTCGAGCAGCGGGGTAAGAGGGCGTTCGCTCATCACCATCATTTACCGAGGCGATGCGGGGCTGTCGAATGAAAAGGCCAGCGCCCCCCTTTGGTCGTGCTGGCCTTGTTCATGGACTTAGATCAGGGACTGATCGTCCCCGCCCTTATGGCAGGTTCCACATGGTGACGCGGATCGGGTTCCACATGTTGCCCAGGTTGCGCAGCTTCACCCGGAACACTTCGCAGCGGCCATTGCCAGCGGTGGTGTTAATCGTGGTCGTGGCTCTGTCATGCAGCGCATAATCTTCAAATACGACGCGGTTATTTGGGTCGTAAATCACATAATCAACATCTGTCCCGCCATTGCCCTGCGCCTGAAAATAGATGCGCGGTGCGCACAGCGTCAGGTCAACCCAAAACTCGTTATTGGCTTCGACGCGATAGGTCGAAACGCTCTGTTCGCGCGGTGATGCGGGGCCAGGGGTGCCGCCGCCACTGGCGACATTAACGTCGGACAGGGTCACCCGGACCGAATTCCACACATTGCCCAGATTGTTGAGCCGCAGTCGCCATGTCTGGCAGCCATTGCGGCCACCAGCGGTGGAATAGAGCGTGGTCGATGTCCGGTCATCGGTATCGAGGTCCTGGTAGACCATCGCATTGCTGGTATCGAACACCGTGAAATCAACGTCGGTATCGCCGTCCCCGGTCACATCCATGCGGACGGCGGGCGAACAGATCGTCAGATTGACAGTCTGTTGCTGGCGCGCTTCGACGCGGTAATTACGGCTGGCCTGCGCGTGAGCCGGGGCGGTGATGCCGATCACCGCGACCAGTCCGGCGAGAGAGAGCAAAAGCTGTTTCATCATCATACCTCCATTGCCGGTGCCGATCGCTGGCGCCAGTCAGTCATGTCATGGGGGGATGGCTGCGGACGTGATCCAGGTCACGCACGCCCACCGATCTGTGACTGGCGATTTGACACTCCGGCCATGCGACCCGGCCGGATGTTGCCCCCCATCGCCCGCCATCGGCGGATATGGAACCTGGCGGGGCAGATATGCGGACTGCCACGCCAAGCCTGTGAGACGAACAGTGCTATTTCATCGATGAACGGTTGTTGAACCAACTGGCCCGCGCCGACACCATCGACTCACACGCTGCTCGTTATTGCGTCAGACTATCGCCTGTGGCCCGAAAGCCAAGCTGGATTTCAGCCGCAATCGGCGCAGGTCCCGCGCACCTCGATCACTGGGCGAGCGGCGGCAAAGCCGCTGGCAGCGGCGGTGGCGCGGACATCGGCGGCAACCGCGTCATTATCGACATGGGTGGTGCGCCCGCAATCGTCGCAGATCAGAAAGATGCAGTCATGCAAACAGCCGGGATGACTGTTGGCGATGAACGCATTGGTGCTCTCCACCCGGCGGACAATGTTGCTGGCCACGAACAGGTCGAGGATGCGGTAAACGCTGTTGGGCGCGACTCGCTTGCCGCGCGCCTTCGATACCTCGTCGGCAATGTCATAAGCCGACGCTGGCTGGTTATAGCTGGCAATGGCGGCGAACACGCCAGCGCGCATATCGGTCCAGCGTTCGCCCGATAGTTCCAGCGCGGCTTGCGCGGCGGTGGTCAGCTCGGCGGTGTCAGATGGATGATGATGCTTTGCCATAGAATGCAAAATAGGCGCGATCTGGGTTGCGCACAACTGTCGATGCAGATGTCGGCGCCGACGCGTTCAGCGCGCGGCGCGGAAATTCAGGTCATGGCCCAGTGCCAGCGTTGCCACACCGACCAACGTCGCCAGCAATTCGCTGTCGCCATGGGGCAGGCTGAGCGCGCCCGCCATCATGCCGAGACCGAAACAGCCGACGGCAAATGGCATCATATACCCATGCCGCCATACCCCTTGCAGCATCGCTACAAGGCCAAGCACCACCGCCAGCGCCAGACCAAGCTCGTGGATCAGTGGGTTGAGCAGGACGCCGCCAAAACTGGCGAGGGCAAACACCGCAATCGCTGTTGTCAGACAATGCGCCGCGCACAGCGCCGACAGCGTCATTCCGGCCCGATCAAGCCAGGCAGGGCTGCGGATGGTGTTCAAGGTTGAGGCGACGGCCAATTGCGAATCCTGGGGCGCGACGTGCGCTCGCCGATCTATCTGCCACATCCGCAGTCAGGATACAACATCACATTCGGAATTTTCATTCATTCATGTGCCATCCATCTGCCACCGATTAGCACTTGCGCAGGGCACAGAAGCGCGTAGCTTGAGGCTGTTAAGAGCAACGGGTCGCGCGTTACATCTTAGTAAGGGGAGGCTCCTGTGGCCGAAGATAAAACACCCGACGAACACACCAACAGTGCAGACGTTAATCGCCGGTCCTTTTTGGGGCGCGTTGTTGGCGGTGCCGCACTCATTGGTGCAGGCGCGGTGCTGGGAACAACCCCGGCAAACGCCCAGACCACTGATGCTGACCCGGTTGACGGCGCCAATTGTGGCCGCGGGCGACCTAATCACCGCCGTTCGGGTTTGAGCGACAATGACCCGGTCGACAATGCCGGCTGGGGTCGTGGCGGCGTGCCGAACTGTAACCGTGGCACCCGCCGCTCTGGCCGCAATGACCAGGATCCGCGCGATGCCGCAGGCTATGGCCGTGGTCGTCCGAATCGTCGCCGCACCGGCCTCAACGACTCGGATCCGGTCGATAATGCTGGCTGGGGCCGTGGCGGCGGTTAACCCGCTACTGTCTATATGATCAGTTTTTGTTCTATCGTCTGGCGGGTTCGTCGGACAACCGTCGGCTCGCAGGTTTACTGACCTGCGTGCTGCCGGGAGAGCAAGAATCAGCCCGGTGATCGCCGTTAAACATTGTGATTGTATCGCGCTAGGAATGCGCTAACTTTCCACGGTCGAAGGACGGGGCGGTGCTTAGGTACCTAGGGGAGGCAACTAATGTCAGACGAAAATAATGAAGATCCGCAAGCCGCAAATGGGACGGGCGTCAATCGCCGTTCATTCCTGGAGCGCGTGATTGGTGGCGCAGCGCTGATCGGCGTTGGCGGTGCAGCGATCATGCCGACTGTCGCGCACGCGCAGGTTAATGATGAAGATCCGGTTGATCCCGCCAATCATGGCCGTGGTCGTCCGAATGCGCGTCGAACCGGCCTTAATGATGACGATCCGGTCGATAATGCTGGCTGGGGCCGCGGTTCCGGCGGCAGCTCTGGTGGAGGGCGTTCGGGCCTGGATGATGCCGATCCCGCCGACGAAGCTGGCAATGGCCGTGGTCGTCCGAATGCGCGCCGCACTGGTCTCAATGATGACGATCCGGTCGATAATGCGGGTTGGGGTCGTGGCGGTCGTTAATCCGCCAGGCTTAATCTGCTGCAATCTTGTGAAGTCTCGCTTCGCGTCGTTGGCAACTTGCCGACGACGCTGAGCAGAGAATTATCTCGAGATGCTGCGCGGCCAGCGGCTGTGCATGGGGTAAAAATTGATCAGGGCAAAAGCAGGATCAGGGCAACGGCTCGCGCAAATTGTCGCGCGGGCTGGTAAATGCTTGATCGGAGCCTGTCATGGAAAACGACCTACCCCTCAATCGTCGATCCTTTCTGACCCGCGTCGCCGGCACTGCTCTAGTGGGCAGCGTTGGCACAGTGCTGAGCGGTTGCATCACGCCCGGTTATGGCAGTGATACCGATGCCGATCCCACCGATCAGGCTGGCTATGGCCGGGGCGGTCGCGGAGGCTATGGCGGTGGCCATAATGGTCGGCGCACCGGCCTCACCGACCAGGACCCGACCGATGAAGCAGGTTTTGGCCGGGGCGGACATCGTGGCGGCGGCGGAGGAAATGGCGGCGGTCGGCACACTGGCCTCACCGACCAGGACCCGACCGACGAAGCGGGCTTTGGCCGAGGTGGCCGCAGAGGCGGTCGTCGCGGTGGCGGCCAAGGTGGCGGCCAGGGTGGCGGCGGTCGTCGCACCGGCATCACCGATCAGGACCCAACAGATCAGCCCGGTTTTGGCCGGGGGCATGGATAGGATCGATTATGAGTAACAGCAGCGCGATAATCGGCAGCGACCCGCTCGCCTTCCTGTTTGGCGAGGACAAGGCGTCGTCGTTCATGGACAATAGCTACGAGCGTGCGCCGGTTATCGGATCAGCGATTGATCCTGACCGGTTCCGCCTCGTGGTCAATGTCGGCGACATTGACCGGCTGGTCACCAGCACCGATTTGAAAGAGGGGGACTTGATCCTTGCCGATGCCCGGCGCGGCGGCATCGAAACAGACGTCTATCTCGATGATGAAGGCTTTGTTGATCGCGGTGCGGTTGCCAGTCAGTATCGGGCGGGCGCAACGATCATTCTCAACCAGGCGCAGCGCTCAATTCCCGGGCTGGGCGCGCTGTGTGAGGGGCTGGAGCATGTGTTCTCATCGCATGTCCAGACCAACGTTTATCTGACCCCGCCCGATTCGCAGGGCTTCCCCTCGCACTTCGACAATCATGACGTGCTGGTGATGCAGGTCGAGGGGCGTAAACATTGGCGGCTCTATAACACCCCCATCGACACGCCCTATCGCGGCGAGGGGTTTGACAGGCACGAACATGCGCGCGGCGAAGTTACTCACGACTTCGTCCTCGGGCCTGGCGACTGCGCCTATATTCCGCGCGGGCTGATGCACGATGCGGAAACCGCGGGGAATGAGGCCAGCCTGCATGTCGCCATTGGCCTGATCACCCGGACTTGGGCCGACCTGATCCTTGAAGCGGTGTCCGAAGTGGCGCTGCGCGAACCCGCTTTCCGCCAGTCGCTGCCCGCTGGCTATGGCCGCGATGATTTTGACCGGACCGCGGCGCGCGCGACCATGGCGCAGCTGGCGACGATTCTCGCGCGGGAATTGCGGGCCGATCCGGCGATGGACCTGATGGCGGATACCTTCGTCAAAACCCGCCCGGCCCGCAACAGCAACCGGATTCTCGGCGGACTGGGCGGAATTGATGGCGCAACCCGCTATCGCCGCGCGCCCTTTGTGGCGTGGCGTTTGCGCAGCGCCGCTGATGACGTCCTGCTGGTGATCCCCGGCGGCGAGCTCCATTATGCGGTCGCCATGCTGCCCGCTTTGCACCGTGCGCTGGATGGCAGCCCGTTCACCCTTGGCGATTTGCCGGGGGAGGGGATGGAATTGCTGCTCGGCGATCTCATCGATTACGGGGTGGTCATCGCCGACTGATCGTCAAACGATGCTGGGCGGCATTCTGCACCACCGCCGCAATACCGCCTAAAAGCCGTATGTCCGCGTGCCTGCGCCCCCTTGCACAGCGCCGCCGACTGGCCGATATGGGCGGAGATGTTGGCCCCGCCCCGTTCTTCCGCGCCCTTTGGCCAATTTGTCGGACCGCGTCCCGATCTGTTGGTGCGCTGGCTCTATGCGGTTGCCGCACTCGTCGTCACCATGGTGATTGTCGGTGGGATCACCCGGCTGACCGAAAGCGGGCTGTCGATTACCGAATGGCGGCCAGTCACCGGCGCGCTGCCGCCGCTCAACCCCGCCGATTGGCAGCGCGAGTTTGATCTCTATCAGCGCACCACTGAATATCAGACGGTCAATCGCGGCATGAGCATGGCCGATTTCCAGATGATCTATTTCTGGGAATGGTTTCACCGCTTCCTCGCCCGGCTGGTTGGGGTCGCGTTCGCGCTGCCGCTCGCCTGGTTTGCGTGGAAGCGCGCGATACCGTCGGGCTATGGTCCGCGGCTGCTGGCGTTGCTCGCACTTGGCGGGCTACAGGGCGCCGTTGGCTGGTGGATGGTCGCGTCGGGCCTCGTCGGGCGCACCGATGTCAGCCACTACCGGCTCGCGGTTCACCTCAACCTCGCGCTGCTCATCCTGGGGGCCATCATCTGGACCGCCCGGGATCTCGCGCGGCTCAACTTCGATCCCGCGGCGCGACCACAGCGGCTGACCCGCGGTGCCTTGATCGTTCTGAGTCTGCTCGCAGTGCAGCTCATCTGGGGCGCTTTCGTTGCCGGATTGAATGCCGGATATGCGTTCAATTCCTGGCCATTGATGGGTGATGCGGTGTTCCCGGCCAATGTCCCGATGGCAGCGCCGTGGCTCAGCAACTTGGTGGATAATCCCGTGGTGGTGCAGTTTTTCCACCGCTGGTGGGCCTTTGTCGCCGCCGCCGCCCTCATTTGGCTCGGGGTCCGGGCCATGCGCGCTGGCGCGCGGCGCAGCGGCATGGCTTTGCACGGCCTCGTGACGCTCCAGATCGTCCTGGGGATTGCGACGCTCTTGTCCGGCATGGCGCTCTGGGTCGCGGTCGCGCATCAGGCGGTGGCCGCGCTCGTGGTAATTGCTGCGATACGCTGTGCCCACGCCATCGGGCCGCAGCCCGGCCGGCCTGAGCGGCAGTCGGTCCGGCTTGCTACCGAACCGCTGACCATTGCGGAATGACCAACGCGGCGGGCCTCTGCTGATATGCGCTGGCGTCCAACGGTGCTCATGCCATTCATCCTACCGCTCATCATGAGCGCGGCGTCGCTTCAGTCTGCCGCCACCACTGACCCTGCCGTCCTCGTCATCCCGCTGGCCGTGGCGAATGGCGCGACCTACGTGGTCGACCATCGTGACGAACGGATGCTGCCCGACGGCACCCACGCGATATTCCATCAACAGCATCGGTTGAGCTTTGCCAGCGACGCTGGCGCACTGATCGCGACCTATCGCGTAATTGGCACCCGGTGCGAGGGGCCGGCGCCTATTTGCGGTGCATTTGCGCAACTGACCGGCACGCTATCGGGCGCGGACCGCCGGTTCGGCATCTCCGTCGATGGCCAGGTGTCGATGCTCGACGCTGCCGGGCGCGTCCCCGCGATCGGCCAAGGTGAGGGTGCTGCCCAGGTTGCAGACGTGGTCGATGCGCATGAGCGTGGCGCCCCCGGTGCGATAATCGCTGCCGACCTCAGGCAATTGTTGCGTTTTGTCGCGGTGCCATTGCCAGTCTCGGGGGTGCCCCATGCCGTTGCCGAAGGACGATTGTCGGTTGTCGCGGTGGCGGCAGAGCAGGTGACAGTCACTATCCAGCGGGCCTCGGCTGATAACGGCGCAGGCGACGGCGCAGGTCATGCAGCGGCTCTCGTCGGCGATGCACGCTGCACGATCAGCCGCGCCACCGGCCTCGTCCAGGCCTGCCGTTTCACCGATTGGCTAGGCGCAGATCGCACCCGGCCGCTGCGGGTGCGGGAGGTGCGCGTGACGCTTGCGACTGGACCGGTATCCTGATACCCGTCAACAACCCCGCGCACAGCTTGACTTTCAGCGATCCGACCGCCATTGGCCGCTCACGTAACGCCGTCGGGTAACCGGCGGCGTGTTTATTTGAGCAGGATGCGGTGGCAACGCCGCGTCTCTCATTGCCATCAACATGGAGCATAGCCGCATGAAGGCGCTCAGCAAGCAGACCCGGTCGGCCACGCCCGCCACGGTCGACAAGAAATGGGTGTTGATCGACGCCGACGGCCTCGTCGTCGGGCGCGTCGCCAGCATCGTCGCCAACATCCTGCGCGGCAAGCATAAGCCCAGCTATACCCCGCATATTGATTGCGGCGACAATGTCGTCATCATCAATGCGGAAAAGGTGAAGTTCACCGCCAACAAAGCGGCGACCAAAATCTATTATAAGCACACTGGTTATGCCGGTGGGATCAAGGAAATCACCGCAGCCAAGGTGCTCGCCGGTCGCTTCCCTGAGCGCGTGCTGGAAAAGGCTGTTGAGCGCATGGTGCCGCGCGGCCCGCTGGGTCGTGACCAGATGCGCAACCTGCGCATCTATGTTGGTGCAGAGCATCCGCACATTGCGCAGAACCCCGAATTCCTCGATGTCGCGGCGATGAACCGCAAGAATAAGGTGGGTGCCTGATGTCCGACACCGTCAATAGCCTCGCCGACCTCGGCGAAATCTCGGCCGATGTTGTCGCGCCGACCGTTTCGATGCAGGCGCCAACGCCCCTGCGCGAGCAACAGATCGACAAGCAGGGCCGCGCTTATGCCACTGGCCGCCGCAAAAATGCGGTTGCTCGCGTCTGGGTAAAGCCCGGCACCGGCAAGATCACGATCAATGGTCGCGATCAGACCATCTATTTCGCGCGCCCGACCCTGCGTCTCGTCATCAACCAGACGTTCGGCATTACCGATCGCGAAGGCCAATATGATGTTGTCGCCACCGTCAAAGGTGGCGGGCTCTCGGGCCAGGCCGGCGCGGTCAAGCATGGCATCGCCCAGGCGCTGACCCGCTACGAGCCAACGCTGCGCAGCACGGTCAAGGCCGCCGGGTTCCTGACCCGCGACAGCCGCGTCGTCGAGCGTAAAAAATACGGCAAGGCCAAGGCGCGTAAGAGCTTCCAGTTCTCGAAGCGTTAAATCAATCGGTCAGGTCGATTCAATCGATTTCAGGAAGGGCGGTCCGGCGACGGGCCGCCCGTTCTTTTTACGGACGAAAACTCCTGCAATCCCGTTGCGGACGATAAGCTGATTGTCAGCCGTGATGTGACGTCATAAGTCTATGCCATCACGCGATTCTGGTACTGTCCGGACGCATTTCGATTCGGGGGTATGCACATGGCTTATTTCGACCTTTCTATGGGTGGGTTTCGTCGCGCGCTGATGGCGTCGGCCTGTATTGGCGCTTTGACAGCGGCGCCGCAGGCGATGGCGCA
Organism: Sphingomonas sp.; assembly: GCA_031422035.1. Classification (GTDB taxonomy): domain Bacteria; phylum Pseudomonadota; class Alphaproteobacteria; order Sphingomonadales; family Sphingomonadaceae; genus Sphingopyxis. Next base: position 12,342 of record JANOPV010000136.1, read on the forward strand.
AGACGCCGGCACCGCGACCGTCCCCGGCACTGGTGGCTTTGTGGCCCCGGTCGCGCCGCAGCCATTTGGCGGTGGTCATGTCGTGGTGACGGAGCCCGAACCGCAGGTCGCCGGGCCAACGGTCGTTCCCGCACCTGAACCCGAACCGCAAATTTTGATTGCTAACCCCGGCACGCCCACCACCGCGCGTGATCCCGTCAACATCAACGGCATCGCCCAGATGATCGTCAGCAATGGCGGCGGCTCGGTTGGCCTGTGCACCGGCACGCTAATTAACCCACGCACGGTGATTTTCGCCGCACATTGTGTCAACTCGCGCGCCGCAACCGCTTATGGCGGTGCCTCGGGTGGCACCCCCATCGGCTTCGGTTTTGAAACCAATTTGCGTGCCAATGCGCCGGGGCAGCCTGATGAGCTCATCAACTGGCTGTTAGGTGGCAGCACCGGGCCCGGGCAGGGCCGCACCAACATTGCGCAGGCCTTCTACAATGTCAGCCAAGTGGTCTATAATCCCCTCTCACTCGAACCAGCAGCGCGCAGCTTCCTTTACGGCGACGTCGCCCTTGCCACGCTGGATACGCCAGCGGCCAACATTCCAACCTGGGCGCTGCTGTTCTCGCCGCTCCCCGCGCCCGGCGCAGTCACAGCGGCCGGCACCGGCTATAATGTCGGCATCGCTGGCTATGGCGGTAATGGCACCGGCACATCCGGCACCCAGCCGATTGATTTCCGCCGCCGTGCTGCTGACAATATTCTCGGCGCGCTCACCGATTTGCGGACGTTTGAGACCTTCCTGTTCGGCACCTCCACCAGCCCAACACAGAATCTCTATTTCATCGATTTTGATGATCCGTTGCGCGGCCTGACTGGTGCGAGCCCGTTTGATTTCAACGCCTTCCGCGATAATGCGCGCGGTGCTGGCACGACCACGCCAACCGAAGGCACCACCGCTGGTGGCGATTCGGGCGGTCCGCTGATCCTCCAGAACTTCTCGCGCCAGCTGGTCATCGGCGTGCTGTCGGGCGGCTACACCCGCTTCTTTGGCGCGCAACCAGCCAACGGCTACGGCACGGTGTCCTTCTATCAGCCGCTTTATCTCTATTGGGACTGGATCGCCGCGAATAATCCGTATCGCTATGCCTCAACCGTCGCGGGTGACGGCCAGTGGACCGACCCGACACGCTGGGTCACCACGCTTGATCCTGCTTATTATATTCTGGCGGGGGGACAGCCGGTTAACGGCATTCCCAATGATCCGGGTGCGCAGAGCAGCGGCACCGGCAACGGTTTTGGTCAGGCTTGTTTCCAGAACACAACGTCGAGCGAATGCGTCAACCTTGCGACTGGCGTGACGACGATCACCACCAATCCGATCGGGACCGCCAGCGACAACAGCGCAACCGCCATCGTCCAGCTCGATGTGCCGACCGACGGACAGGCCGACCAAAGCAATGGCGGCACTATCGAACGCGGCTTCACCGATGTGGAGCTGACGGCACAGGCCGAGCAGGGCAGTTTCGCCATACCGGCGGCGACCATCGCCAACGGCCTGCCTGGTGCGACCAATTTCGTGCCGAACAATATCGATCCGGTCCGCCTCACCGGCGCGCTGGGCCGTTATTATGATGTCACGCTGACGGCGGCGGGCACCACCACTTTGTCGGGTGCGGCCATCACCATCGACCGGTTGACCATTGGCACCGCCAACGCGCGGCTCGCCATCGCTAGCGGCGCGTCGCTAACCACGCTGATCAACACCACCCAGTTTGCCGGTATGAACAGCGTCGACGGCACCCTGACCAGCGTGGGTGATTACAGCCTGTTCGGCGGCGCATTGATGGGTTCGGGGCGGATCAACACGCCGTTCCTGACCAGCATCCTCGGACAGATCGCGCCGGGCACGCAAACCACCATCGGCACGCTGACGGTTGGCGGCAATGTCATCCTGTCGTCGGGCAGTGGCCTGTTCATCAACCTTGGCGCGGGTGGCACCTCTGATCGGCTCGCTGCCGTTGCCAATGGCACCAGTGCTGGTGCGATCAACCTGGGCGGCGCGGTGACGTTCAGCGCGGCATCGGGCTATCGTCCGGTCAATGGCGATACCTTCACCTTCATCACCGCAGCGGGCGGCGTCACCGGCACGTTCGGCGCACAGACCGCCTTCTCGGCAATCCTGTCGCCACGCATCACCTATGGCGCCAATGCGGTGTCGCTCGCTATCGTTGCTGGCAACTATCGCGACGTCATCGCGGCGGGTGCGCCGATCCAGTCGGCCTATGCGCAACTGCTCGATCAGAACCGCTCCAATCAGGCGGCGCTGTCTGGCCTTTATGGAGAGCTTGATCTGCTGTCGCTGGCGGCGGTGCGTGCCAATCTCGATGCGCTCGCGCCTAACCACGTGCCGCTTCAGATTGACCTCGGCACCGCGACGACCGAGGTGCTGTCCTCCTTCATCCGGGACCGCATCGCGCGCGTTTCGGGCAGCAACATGGGCGGCAGCGTCGCGACCTATGGACGTCCGTTGGAACTCGCCTCGCTCGCACTCAACACGACGCAGGACGGCGGCGAAGTGCGCAGCGATGCTGGCTCGCCAATGCGCATTGATGATGGCGCGCTGAACGAGGATGTCAGCGTCTTCTTCGCTGGCGGCTATGTCGACGGGCGCGGCTCGGCGCTGCCATTTGGCGGTGCAGGGCGGAGCGATTTCGACGGCT
>JANOPV010000137.1:0-5214 GCA_031422035.1 Sphingomonas sp.
ATGGGCGACGTCTGGCAGCTGGGTCGTCACCGGCTGCTGTGCGGCGATGCGCGTTCTGGTGCGGACATGGCGACGCTGATGGCGGCTGAGCAGGCGGACCTCGTGTTCACTGACCCGCCTTACAATGTTGCCATCGACGGCCATGTCTGCGGCCTCGGTGAGGTCAGGCATCGCGAGTTTGCGATGGCCTCGGGCGAGATGAGCGAAGTGGAGTTTACGGCATTCCTGAGCGCGACCCTTGGCAATATGGCCAAGGTCACGCGCGACGGCGCGATTGCGTTCGTGTGCATGGACTGGCGGCTTATGGGTGAGATGCTGAAGGCGGGCGGCTCAGCATTTACCGAGCTCAAGAACCTGGTGGTCTGGAACAAGACCAATGGCGGCATGGGGGCCTTCTATCGCTCGAAGCATGAGCTGATCTTCGTGTTCAAGGCCGGCACTGCCGCGCACACCAACAGGTTCGGGCTTGGCGAAACCGGGCGCTATCGCACCAATGTCTGGGATTATGCCGGGATCAGCAGCATTGGTGCGAGCCGGTCTGAAGAGCTGGCCATGCACCCGACGGTCAAGCCGGTCGCGTTGATCGCCGATGCGATCAAAGACTGCTCGCGCAGGGGCGAGATCGTCCTTGATGCCTTTGGCGGCTCGGGTTCGACGCTGATCGCTGCCCAGAAGACCGGCAGGATCGCGCGCCTGATCGAGTATGATCCGCTCTACTGCGACACCATCATCCGGCGCTGGGAACAGCTCACCGGCAAGCGGGCCACGCTTGCAGCAAGCGGCCAGGCCTTTGAGGACGTGGCAGAGGCTCGCCTCGCAGGAGTCCTGGAGGCGGCCGAATGAGTGACGGCGCTGATCTTCCTGCCAAGGCCGAACAGCCTGTTGGCTATGGCCAGCCGCCCGCGGAGCATCGGTTCAAGCAAGGCCGGTCCGGCAACCCAAAGGGCCGACCGCGCAAGGCCAAGTCGGCGGTAGCAAAGGCAGTTGGGCAAAGACTGGTCGGCAGTAATGAGCCGACCACAATGCTGATCCTTGAGGAGGCCTATCGGCTAGTGAAGGTGCGTGATGGTGAAAACATCATCGAGATGCCGGTGAACCAAGCGGTGTTGCGTTCGATGTTGCAAAATGCGCTGAAGGGCAGTCGGCTCGCGCAGCGCGACTTCACCATGCTGCTGCGGACCATCGAGACCGAACAAAAGGAGGCGCAGCTATCCTATTTTCAAGCGATGGCGACGTACAAGTGGGACGGCGAGGCGGAAATCGCGCGCTGCAAGCGGCTCGGCATCCAGCCGCCTGAGATGGTCCCGCATCCCGACGACATCGTTATCGACGCGCGACACGGGACAGCGCTCATGTGCGGTCCGTTCACGCCCGACGAAAAGAAGCAGTTGCAAAAGTCGATAAACCGCCGCGACGAAGCCGCCAGCATCGTCGCCGAGGCTGCAGCCAAGCATCGGCGCCTTCGTAATTCCAGCACAAAACGAATGTGGTTCGAAGAATGGCAGTTCGAACAACGAATATTCGATATCATCAATGACGCCTTGCCGGAGCGCTATCGGACCAAGCTCGAAGATCGCAGCTACGCTGAGGGGTTTTCGCGAGCGGGCGATCACAAGATCAGTTAGCGGCGACATTCTTGGCACCAATTGATCGTAGATAGGCCAGTGCGCGCGGGGCTACATAGGGCTGAATATAATTTCACCAAATACGGGAGCGATGCGCGCGTCATCGGTATAGCTCACTGAACTTTATCTATCGATTGTTTGGCAAAGCGGCACCCGCATATGGATCGTAGACTGACTGATGAGAACCGGCGGGCAATCCGACTCGGACAGGAATGATCGGCGTGGCGGCAACCGCGGCCATTGGCGGAGCCGATAGTTGAGTGAGCGCGAGCAAGGCGGAAGCGATGGCAGGCGCACCGAAAACGACGAAGATGCCGATGATTACACTGGCTCCGCGGTTAAGGTCGATGCGCCCTTGCAACAGCGCGAAACCGACCATCGCAACGGCAATGACTGCGACGATGGTTGCGGCCGGACCAGTCAACAGTTCAAGCACCCATCGCGCGGACTCGGTTAGCGGCGAGCCTGAAGCGACAGTGTGCGTGAAGTCAGTTTGCACTATCACTGACCAAATGTGCGTCTCGGAGCATTTGATGACGCGTCGTCATGGCTGCGATGCCGCGTTCGCCATTGCAGCGGTCGAGATGAACGAAAACGTCGATTGTTTGGCGCACGTAGTCGATGATATCGCTGCGGCTCAGACCCGTTCGGGCGTGCAGAACGAGGAGCGCCAGTTGCTCAATCGCACCTTCGGGGCTGTCAGCATGGATAGTCGACATTGAGCCTGGATGCCCAGTGTTGATCGCACGCAAATACGCATAAGCCTCGTCGCCGCGCAATTCGCCCAGAATGATGCGGTCGGGGCGCAGCCGGAGCGATGCCGAGACAAGATCATTGGCGCTCACCGCCGCCTCACCCAGTGCGCCGCGCACGGCGAGCAGGCCGATAGCGTTGTGGCGTGTCAGCGTGAGCTCGGGCGTATCTTCGATAACCACTAGCCGCTCGTGATGAGACATTTCTTCGATCATGGCATTGAGGAACGTGGTCTTGCCCGATGAGGTACCGCCTGAAATTAGGATGGTGCAGCGCGCCGTCACGGCCAGGCGGAGCGCCTCGATACGCTGACCGGCGGCAAGAAGCTCGTCGATCTTGCGCAAGGATTCGGCGCGGCCGTTGGACGCCGACGATCCCGTCCGCTCGCGCGCGCCGCAGAGCTGTTCGAGTGGCAGATGCGTCGCCCCGTGCTTGCGAAACGCCATGATGATGTTGCTGCGACTGGCAGGCGGCAGGACGATCTGCACACGTGTCCCATCAGGGAGCGCGGCTGACAGTAGCGGATGCGCGCGGCTGACCCCTTGGTGGGCATAAGCGGCAATCTGCCGGGCAAGGTGGTCGAGCATATTCCGGTCGATCAACGGCACTTGTTCGCGGGTCAGATCTCCTGAACGGCGTTCAACCCAAAGTTCACCCGGTTCATTAATAAAGATGTCGGTGACGTCGGGTTGTTCCAAAACCGGTGTCAGCGGCGCAAGGAACATGTCGAGATAGGCATGGTTCTCAATGTCGCTGCGCACGTCTCACCCGCCTTCGATCGAGCTGAAATCGAGATCGCGTGCTACGAAAATGTTGACACTTGTTCCCGGGGTGACACGCAAGGTCGGCGTGATCGACTGCTGAGATCGCCCTGCGATGCCGCCCTGCACCGCACCTGGCAAGGCGACAACCACTGGCGAGCCGACCTGATCGATTGCCAACTGTCCGCCGACATCGAGCAGCGTCTGCAGAAAAGCATCGCCAAAACGCTGCCAAAAATGGGTGTTCACCCGCGCACGCATGCCGGTGCGTCCTTGCTGATCTGTTGCGGGAGAACCAAGCGCAATTGTCACGCCGTCGGGCCGGATTAGCCGCGTCCATAGGATCGCCGCACGGCGCTGACCGACTTCAACCCCGCTACCATATTCTCCAATCACTCGGCTGCCGCGTGGCACAAGGATGGTCGTGCCATCGAAACTAAGAACGTCATGTTGGATTAACGCGCGTACCAGCCCTGGACGGGTCGAATCCAACCCGGTTTCCAGAACGGCGCTCATGATCGTGCCTTGCACGATAGTGCGGCCTTGATTGGCGAGGCGGCTCGCGCGAGCGCGTCCGCCCGACTGCACCGTAGAGGAGCTGTGGCCGGTGCCGGGCGCGGCGCCTGCAGGGTTTCCTGCGTCGCCAGCAGGCGTTGCTGCTTGCCTGCTGCCATCAATGACCAGCACTGAGCCGCCAAGATTGCGCGGAACGATTTGGACTGGCGGTTGCGGCGAGGGTGTTGGCCCCTGCACAAATTGCGGCTGAGGAGCGGGTGTGTAGTTAAAATCACGCGGTGGCCGAGGCGCAGGAATCGGAGAGGCAGGAATTGCTAGGGACACGTCAGGCAAGCGATCTTGTGGTCGTCGCTGGACCAACGGCGGAATAAACAAGGGCGGTATCACGCTGCCTTGCGCAAAATCAATGCTGCCGGTTGCAGGGACGGTCGGTGTATTCAGTCCGTGTCGCCGTATTTCGAGGACCGCAAACAGGATCAGCCCCGCTATGACCGCGATGGCAAGTAGCATAGCGCCTGACAGCGCCTTGCGCGGCAGGGCGACGACAGGCCGTACATCAGCCTGGCCAACATCTTCTGCCGAGGCTTCGAACGTCATGGCTCAAGCCTCTCTTCAGCAAGGCGTATGGCACGGGCAACACGCCGGTCGAGACGAAAGACGAGGCGTTCAGCTACCCGGTCGAGCACATAGCGCGACCCTCTCATCTGACCATTGACGATGGCTTCACTGCCATCGGCATCAATCACATAGGTCGCTGGCAACGGAGCGCCCGCTGCCCACTCGATATAGGTTGACCGCCCGTCATCATCGATCGCGATCGGGGCAATCAGATCGGCACCGCTTACCCGATAGCGCCCGACAACGGATTCAGCGTCGGGGTCGGCAGTTTCAGGGATGGGCGGCACGATAGCAGGGTAACGGAACCGCACGGTGTAAGCGGTTGTCCCTGTTATGGCGCTCGTCGCCATCAGGTCAAAAACATAGGTTCGGACATTGGTGATAACGATCAGGTTGGTCGTCTCACCCGTGGCCAGCGGGCGCACGAATAGCATGTTACGCTCGTCACTGGTGGATATTTGCCAAGTAGCACTGTCACCAAGCGAAGCGGTCACAATGCTCTCGTCAGCGGCAAACATCAGCACCATATGGCGGCCCAACGCCGCCTCAAGCGTCATCGTCCCCGTGGGTTGATAGTCGATGACCTGGATGCGGCTGTCATCGCTGCTCTGCGCCGGGGCCGCGGTAGCCAAGGGCAGCACAATCAGGCTGATCGCCCATGCCAGTGCGCAAAAGGATGAGGTCTGAGCCTTCGTCATTGCGGAGTTTGTCGACCTAGCGGCGCGGCTGGTTGTTGCGGCGCTGTCGCAGCGCCTGTGGTCGTGATTTGGGGCACTGGCGGGGGCTGCACCTCTGGCGGCGATTCTAGATTGCGGCGATAGCGCGTTACTTCAAAGCCCAGGGGATTAATCAGCCGGTCCTCAACACTCATTGGTGTAGGATTATAGCGATAATCGATCACGGCGACCCATGATGCTGGCTGCACGCTGCCATTGGTGTCG
>JANOPV010000138.1:0-16219 GCA_031422035.1 Sphingomonas sp.
CCGGTGGTCGATGCCGCGCGCTCGATTGTCGACGGGCATATCATCCTGTCGCGCACCTTGGCCGAACAGGGGATCTATCCCGCGATTGATATTGGCCATTCGCTCAGCCGGGTGATGGCGGACATTGTCGATGCCGACCACCTCGCTGCCGCCTTCGCCTATCGCCGGCTGTGGTCGGCGTGGGAGGAAAACCGCGAACTGGTGTTGATGGGGGCATGGCGCGAGGGGGCGGACCCACTGCTCGATGCCGCGATTGCGCGGCGGACCGAGTGGACCGGATTCCTGGCGCAGGGGATGCATGACCGCGTGTCCCTAACCGACGCCCGCGCCGCGCTGATCGATGGCTACGCGCCGTGAATCCGCGCCGCGTGAAACAACGCCAGCGCATCTTGCGCGCTCGCAGCGTCGCCGAGCGCATTGCCCAGGCGGAGCATGTGGTCGCGACCGACGCGCGGATCGAAGCGGCAGAGTTAGCCCGGCGACTGGCGCATGAGGTCACGCTGACCGGTGGCGGGCGCGGGCTGACCGATGGCCAGATGCTGAGCGCGCGGGCGGCGCTGGCGCAGCGATTGGCGCAGGCAGTGGGCAGCATGGCGGCGCGCGAAGTGGCGTTGTCGGCGGGGGAGGCGATGGCCGCGCACCGCGCCGCCACCACGCGGCTGGCCCGGCGGACTGCGGAAGCATTGGTCGAGCGGGCGCAGAGTGCAGCCAGCGTCGCTAGCGACCGCCGGTTCGCGGTGCCCCACCGGCGCGCGGCGGAGCGCCAGCCATGATGATGGCGATCACCCCGCTGCCCATTCTCCCCAGCGACGCAGTGCTGCCGGCGCTGCCGACGCTGGCTGACGACGCTTTTGCTGCGCTGTTTGCTGAGGCGCTGCCTAGCGATGCGGCCTTGCCCAAGGATCCAGCGCCGCCGATCGATGCGCCCGCACCCGAAGAGCAGATACCGGATGTCGCCATCTTCACCGGCATCGTGCCCGTGCCGCCAACGCCTTTGCCAGAGCTGTTCAATATACTGCCACCAACCCCGCCGCTGCCTACGCCCGCGCCGACTGCAGCATCGCCCGAAGCCTTGCTGGCGCTGGTGCACGCCGGTGCGGCGCGACGGGTGCCGACACCGCCAATGGTGGAGCAACCCGCAGCGCCGCCGCTCGACACATTAGCAAAATTGCCGCCTACCCCCGATGCAGGGCCCCCATCCAAACCGGCCCGACCGAGCCTGACTATGCCGATACCCGGCATTACCGATGCAGCGCGTGCGCCATCGCCGGTGCCACCAGTGCTGCTGATGCAGCCCGCGCTGCTTGGAGCTGATCGGGTGGTGCCGACGCTTGATCCGGTGAACGCTGTTATCACCGCGGCGCTGGCGTTACCCCAGCCACTATCGGCCCCTGCCACCCCACCACCCGCACCGTCGCTACCGCTCGATCCGGCGCGCTTGGCCGGGCAACTCGCCGCCGCGCTGCCCCGGCTTCAGCGCAACGGCGATGCCCGGGTGTTGACGCTAGACCCCGCGCGCCTAGGCCGGGTGACGCTGCGCTGGGTGGATGACGCAGATGGCGCGCCGCATCTGACGATCCGCGCCGCAGAGGCACCGACGGCGGCGTTGCTGGGGCAGCATAGCGCGGCCATTGCGGTTGCAGTGCGCGAGGCTGGCGGGTTGGCCGCTGAGCGCGCGAGCGACGTGCGGATTACGATCAGCGCCGATAGCGCATCGGCCATGCCCAATATGCTAACGGACAGCGACCGCCGCGCGCCGGCGCGTCCGCACGCTGATCCGCAAGCTTTGCTGCGCCGTGCCGTTATCGACTGCAATGATGCCGTCCAGGCGGTGCCGGAACCGCGCAGCAAGCGTGCCTCTGGCCATGCCCGCTTGGCCTGACCTGAAAGGACCATGATGAGTGATAAGCCCAAGCCCGAGAAACCCGCCAAGGGGGGTAAGCTCAAGACGATCCTGTTCGCGCTGGTTGGCCTGTTGGTCATTGGCGGCGGCGGTGCGGCGGCGGGTTACTTCATCGCTGGCAGCGGCACCGCGTCGGCGCACGCGCCCGACCCCGATGTGCCGCAACTGGTGCTGCGGGCCGGGGCGGACGGGGAGGCGCACGCTGCACCGCCCGCTGCACCTGCTGGTGGTCTTGCCGCCGCGGGGGCCCCTGCTGGCGGGGAACCACGGATCGACACCAGCCAATATACCGCGACCTACCACACCATCGAAACGCCCTTTACGTCCAATTTGAACGAAAGTGATGCGTTCGTGCAGATGTCTCTGGGGGTTGCGACTTATTATGACAGCCGGGTGATCGAGAATGTCGTCGCGCATGAGCCCGCCATCCGTTCAGCCGTGCTTATGCAGCTGGCGGCGGCGGATGAGGTGATGCTGGCCAGCCCGCAGGGGCGCCAGCAATTACAGCGTGACCTGACCCGCGCGATCAACGCGACGCTGCGCGAAAGGACCGGATTCGGAGGCATTGATAACATCTATTTTACCAGCTTCGTCGTTCAATGATCATGGTTAACGGGTGCCCTCTCAGCTGCCCGACCACGATCAGGGAACGACCAAATGGGCCAGCCGCCACCCGTACCGCCACCCGCACCGCCGCCCCCGCTATCTGCGCAGCTTATCAAGGCACAGCGCCACGCGCTTGAAGGGGCGGAGGCTAGCGGCAACCGCATTCACGCCACCGTCCGCCGGGTTGCCGCCCGGATCAGCACGGCGCTGGCGGACGCCGACGGCGGAGTATCGGCGCTGCAATTTGCCGTTGTGGATTTTGCCAGCGGCCGCCGCGATGCCTTTGACGAGGCGCTATCTGAGGCGTGCGACGTTGCCGCGATCACCCTCGAACCGGTCCATGTCCCGGCGCTGTTGATTGCGCCGCGCGGCCTCGCGGCGTTGCTGGTCGAGCGCAGCTATGGCGGGCGTATTCAGCCGCTCGGTGCCGCCACCATGCGCCGCCCTGGCCTGGGCGAGGCCCGCGAATTTGCGCGGCTCGCCGAACGGTTCGCGGCGGCGCTGGCGTCGGGCTGTGACGACCGCATCCCCATTGCCGCCACCAGGCTTGGCACGATCGATGCGGTCGATGCCCGTGACCTGCTCGCGGCGGGCGAAGCGGTTGCGCGGATCACCTTTGCCGTCACCATGTCGCCGCTGACGACAGCGCATATCGTCACGCTGCTGCTGCCGCTCGCCGCCCTGCGCACCGGGTCTATCCTCCAGGTCGCGCTGGCCCCGCGTGATGGCGCGGCGCGATCCCGCTGGCGTGACGCGCTGAGCCGCCGGGCGGGCGACATTGCGCTGCCGACCCGTTCGGTCATCGCCCGGCCGCTGCTGTCGATGCAGCAGCTGATGGCGCTGCGCCCCGGCGATGTCATTCCCATCGCGATGCCGCGCCGGGTGCCGCTGCTGGTCGCCGACCGCCGCGTCGCCACCGGCACCATCGGCGAACGCGATGGCCGTGTCGCCTTCATGATTGACCAGCTGGAACAGGAGCCCGCCCGATGAATGCGCCGACCACCATAGTGTCCCCCGCCACTGATCTTGGCCTGCTGGCACAGGTGCCAGTGCGCCTGTCGGTGGAGGTGGGGGCCGCCAGTCTGCGTCTGTCCGACGTGCTGGCGCTCGAAGAGGGCGGGGTGATCGAGCTTGACCGGCAGGCCGATGAACCGCTCGACATCAAGGTCAACGGCACGCTGATTGCACGCGGCGAAATTGTCGTCACCGATGGCCGCTTTGGTGTGCGCCTGGTCGAGATTGTCGCCGATGGCGGCGCGGGCGGCGGCGCTTGGCCCAGTGTGGAACGGCGCGGTTGATGGTCGCCTACATCATCAAATTAGTGCTGCTGGTGCCACTTGTTGGCGGGCTCGCCTGGCTTAGCCTGTGGCTGTGGAAGCGCGCGCAGACGGGCTTGCTCGCTGGCGGCACCGCTCATGCGCGGGCTTTGCGCGTGGTCGAAGTCACCAGCCTCGGCCCGCAAACCCGGCTCGCGCTTATAGAATGCGATGGGCGGCGGTTGCTCATTGGGCAGAGCCGCGCCGGGCTCGTGGCGCTGGGGCAGATGGGGGAGGCGGACGATGATTAGGGGCTTCATTTGCGGTCTGATCGCCGCGCTCGCGCTGGTCCTGTTGACCACCCCCGCCGACGCTGCGGGCCTATCCCGCGCGATGGGCGACATTGCGGGCGATGGCCGTCCGCTGTCGCTCAGTCTGCAAATTCTGCTCCTCATGGGGCTGCTGACGATCCTCCCCAGCCTCGTCTTGATGATGACTAGTTTCACCCGGATCATCATCGTCCTGGCGCTGCTCCGACAAGCGCTCGGGCTGCAACAGACGCCGCCGAACCAGGTGCTGGTTGGCCTCGCACTGTTCCTGTCGCTGTTCATCATGCGTCCGGCCATCGATGAGATTAGCGCGGCGGCCTATACCCCTTATGGCGCGGGCGAGATTTCGGTCGAGGTCGCCGTCGAACGCTCCGCCACGGTCCTCCACGGCTTCATGCTCGGGCAGACGCGCGATAGCGACATCCGCCTGTTCCTTGACATTGCCGAAGCCCCGCCGGTCGCCACCCCGGCTGAGCTGCCGTTCAGCATCCTCCTCCCCGCGTTCGTCACCTCCGAACTGAAAACGGCGTTCCAGATCGGCTTTCTCATCTGGCTGCCCTTCCTTATCATCGATCTGGTGGTCGCCTCCGCGCTGATGGCGCTGGGCATGATGATGCTGTCGCCGCCGATTGTCTCAATGCCGTTCAAGCTGCTGCTGTTCGTGCTCGTCGATGGCTGGGCGCTGACCATGGGCAGCCTTGCCGCCAGCTTTGGCACCGGCTGATGGGCGGCAACGAAACCGACCTGTTCATCGGCATTGCACAACAGGCCTTGTGGGTGACTGCGCTGGTCGCCGCGCCGCTGCTCCTCGCGGCACTTGGCATCGGCCTGCTGATCGGCATAATCCAGGCGGCAACCTCGATCAACGAACAGACGCTGTCATTCGTGCCAAAGCTCATCGTGCTGGGCATTGTGCTGGCGCTGCTCGGCGGGGCGATGCTGACGCTGGTGACCGATTTCACGCGCGACCTTTACGCGCTGATCCCCGAGCTGATGGCATGATCCCCGCTGCTTTTGCGGGCCTTGAGGGACAGCTGCTGATCTGGGCGCTGGCCATGATCCGTCCCGGCGCGGCGATGCTGGCCGCGCCGTTGCTGGGGATGCGCGGTCTGCCGGTGCAGGTGCGGCTGATCCTCGCGCTCGCGGTCGGCATCGCGGCGAGCGGGCGGATGACGGCCGCGCTCCCCGCCATGGGCGTAATCAGCCTTGAGGGGCTGGTGCTGATTGCGGGGGAAATCCTCGCCGGGGTCGCGCTCGGCTTTTCGCTCCAGCTTGGCTATGCCGCCAGCCTGATCGCGGGTGAATATATTGCCGCCGCCATGGGCCTGAGCTTTGCCGGAACCGCCGATGCCGGCGGCGCGGGCAGCGTGCCGGTGGTGTCGAGCTTTCTTTCGGTCGTCACCTCGCTCCTGTTCCTCGCTGCCGATGGCCATTTGCTGCTGATCGGCGCGACGGTTGAGAGCTATGCGACGATGCCGCCGGGCGGCGTGCCCGCGTCGGAGGTGGGGGAAGCTATTGCCGGGTTCGCCAGCCAGATGTTCGCCGCGGCGCTCACCATCGCGCTGCCGGTCGGTTTTGCGACGCTGCTGGTCCAGATCGCGATGGGCCTGCTCGCCCGCACCGCGCCGCAGCTCAACCTGTTTGCGGTCGGGCTGCCCGCCGCATTGGGCGCGGGGCTGTTGTTCCTCGCGCTTGGGCTGCCGTTGATGGCCGATGCGATCCTCGCGGCGCTTGATGGCGCGGCGGGCGACATGATGACCCTTAGCGGCGCAGATTAAGCCATGGCAGAGCGCCCCGGCGGCGAACGGACAGAGGCCCCGACCCCCAAGAAGCTCGCCGATGCGGCGAAAAAGGGCGACCTGCTGCAGTCGCGCGAACTGGTTACCGCGCTGGGTGTGGTCGCGGGCATTGGCTGGCTATGGCTCGCCGGGCCGTGGCTGCATGGGGCGCTGGCTGCGCAATTGGCCGATGGGCTGACGCTTGGCCGCGCCGACATTGCCGATTTTGATCCGGCGGATCGGATCATGCGGCTCGTCCTGCCCGTCGCCGTCCCACTGCTCGCGCTGATGGCGCTGGCGATTGTCGCAGCTGTTGCTGCGCCCGCCATCACCGGCGCACTCGGCTGGCGCAGTTCGCAGCTGGCGTTCAAGGGCGAACGGCTGAGCCCGGTTGCCGGATTGAAACGGATGTTCGGGCTGCAAGGGCTGATCGAACTCATCCGCTCGCTGGTGAAAACCCTGTTCCTCGGCGTCATCGCTTGCTGGTGGCTGTGGAGCCATCAGCGCGCCATCGCCGGGCTGGGCAGCATGGGCAGCGCACCTGCGGGCGCACTCGGCGATCTCATCATCAGCCTCAGCCTGCACGTCGCCATCGGCTTTGTCGTCATCGCCATGATCGATGTGCCGGTGCAGGCGTGGCGGCGCACCGCCCGGCTGAAAATGTCGCTGCAGGAAATCAAGGACGAGCATAAGGAAAGCGAAGGCGCGCCAGAGAAAAAGGCGGCAATCCGGCGGCGGCAAATGGCGATCCTCAACCGGTCGATGCGCAGCGGCATCCGCGAGGCGGCGGTGGTCATCACCAACCCTGAGCATTTCGCCATCGCGCTGCGCTACACTCAGGGCAAGGACGCCGCCCCGGTCATCGTCGCGCGCGGGACCGACGCGCTCGCCGCCGCCATGCGCAGTTTTGCCAGCGAATGCGGCGTGCCAGTGCTGTCCGCCCCGCCGCTCGCCCGCGCCATTTATTTTACCGGCCAGGTCGGTCACGCCATCGACGCCCGGCTCTATCTGGCGGTCGCGGCGCTGCTGGCGTTTCTGTTCAGGCTCGACCGGGCGGTGGCGGCGGGTGATGTCCTGCCCGTCCTGCCCGTTCCGGCGGAGCTGCTGTTTGATGCGGAGGGGCGGGTAGCCCCCTAAAGCTTCGTCGGCCCGCGCCGTCATCATCGCACTGGGGCCACAGAGGAAGCTTGCGATGATCAACATCACCAACGCCCTCGGTGCGGGCTCCGGCATCGATACCGTCGCGCTGGTCGAACAGCTCGCCAATGCCGCCCGGGCCCCGCGTGAGGCGGCGCTGCGGTCGCGCGAAAACCTGAATCTTGCCCGCATATCCGCCGTCGGGTCGGCGCGTTCCGCCATCAACAGCTTTGCCGATGCGCTAGGTGATTTGTTCAAAGGCGATGGCTATGCCGCCGTCCCGACCAGCGCCACCACCAGTGTCGCCGCCGCCAGCCTGATCCCCGGCGCGCGGCCAACCAGCGGGGCGATGACCGTGACCGTGACTCAGCTCGCGCGCAGCCAGAGCTGGTGCAGCGCCACTGTCGCTACGGTCCAGTCCGCTATCGGCGAGGGCGCGCTCACCCTGACCGGGGCCAGCGGCACCGCGACCATCCAGATCGACCCTGCCAGCGACAGCATCGGCGCACTCGCCGCGGCGATCAATTCTGCCGATGTCGGCGTCGCCGCGCGGATCGTCACTGATGCTGATGGCACGCGCATGATCCTGACTGGCGGAGCGGGCGGGGCAGGGGGCTTTACCCTCACCGCTGACGCCGGAGCCTCACCCGAACTGCAAGCCACCGTCGCGGGCATGACCCGGACGCAAAGCGCTGCCGATGCGCTGGTTAGCGTTGATGGCACCGCGCTGCGCTACACCAGCAACCGTATCGACGATTTGCTACCGGGCGTCCGCATCGACCTTGCCAGTGTCGGCACCACCACCGTTACCGTGCCGCCGTCCGCGCGCGGCATGGCTGATCTGCTCGGCGAATTTGTCACCGCCTACAACACGCTGCGCACCGCGCTGAATGGGGCCACCGCAGCGGGGGTGAACGGGGCGAATGGCGGGCCGCTGGCGGGGGACAGCCGCATCCGCTCGACCATGCGCGCGCTCAGCGCCGTCACCCTGACGCCGTTCGGTGACGAACCCGGCCTGTCGCGGCTCGCCGATCTTGGCATCCGCACTCAGCGCGACGGCACATTGGTGTTTGAACGCGCCCGGTTCGACACCGCTTATGCAGCCAATCCTGATGCCATCCGGGGCCTGCTCGACCCCCAGAACCCGAATGTCGCCAATCCCGGCATAGCGGGTCTGCTCGACGGGGTGCGCGATGGGCTGGTGGCGGAAAGTGGCCCGCTCGATGCGGCGGGCGATGATTTCACCGCCATCGGCAAGCGCCTGACGCGCGAACGCGAACGGCTGGTGGATAATGATGCTCGCCTGCGCGCGCAGCTGCAGGCCCAATTTGGCACTATGGAACGCCAGGTTGCGGTGCTCAATTCCACGCGCTCCTATCTCGATCAACAGATCGCCGCCTGGAACGCGCAGGGCAACACCTAATGTCGCCCTATCGTTCGGGCGCTACCCCAGCGTCCGTCTATGCCGATGTTGATCGCGCGTCCCGCGTGCTGGGCGCGACGCCGCATGGGCTGGTGGCGATCCTTTATGACGAGCTGCTGCTCGCGCTTGGCGTGGCGCGGCGAGCGGTTGCGCGTGGCGACCGGACGACCTTTGTCGACCGGCGCGACCGTGCCCTGTTGCTGCTCGGTGCGCTCGATCATGGGCTGGACCGGACCGCACCCGGCGGCCTCGCCGATGCGCTGTCGGCTATGTATCAGCGGCTGGGCAATGCCTTGCGCCGGGCGGGTGTGGCGGATGCCGAACTGACGTTGAGCCGGGTCGCCGAAGCCCTCGCGGAACTCGCCGATGCGTGGACTAGCATTGGTCAGCCGCGTTAGGACGCAAAAGCGGGCGTGCCGACCGGTTGCCGACACGCCCGCTCTGTAGTCGCCCAGGTGTTCTACCGTCCCTGAACGTCGTTCTGTGTCACTGGCGCAATGCGGATTTCCACCCGGCGATTACAGCGATAGCTTTCCTCGGTGGTCTCCGGGCATTTCAGCGCGGTTTCGCCATAGCCGCGCGCGGCCATGCGGGCCGATTGCACGCCGCGGCTGGCCAGATAGCTTTGCACACCCATCGCCCGGCGCTCCGACAGGCCCTGATTATAGACCTCCGACCCACGCGAATCGGTGTGGCCATAAACGTCGATATAGGTGCTGGGATAATCGCGCAGGGTCGTCGCAACCTGGTCCAGTGTTGCCTGAAACTGCGGCTGCACCGATGCGCTGTCATAGGCAAAGGTGACGTCGCCCGGCATGTTCAGCACCAGCTGATCGCCCTGACGATCCACTTCGATGCCGGTGCCCGCGGTCCGCCGACGCAGTTCCTGTTCCTGCCGGTCCATATAGGCACCTGCTGCGGCACCAGCGATGCCGCCAATGCCCGCCCCGACGATGCTTTCGGTCCGGCTGCGCCGTCCACCGACCAAATCGCCGAGCAGATAGCCGCCAAAGCCGCCGAGCACGCCGCCGATCGCCGTGCGCGAGACGCGCTGCTGACCGGTGTTGGGGTCTGTAATACAGCCGCTCACCGTCAACGCGGTCATCCCGGCGAGCGCCGCTATCAATGCGGGTTTGAAATTTGTCATGTCCCTGTCCTTCTCTTATTTGGCAACGACTGGGAAAGTCGCCCCTTGCCATTGGCAGATAAACTGCCGAAGCGCGCCCTTGTTCCCTGCTTAGCCTCTAACCGAAGCTGAACGAAATGTGGCCATTTATGGGCCGACCCTTGTGAAGTGCGGGTCCGGGGCGATATAGCGCCGATATATGACCTATCAAAAGGATCGCGGCCCGCTGGGCAACAGGGGGCACAGGTGACACCATTTCCATGGATTGACGTGGTTGTTATCTTCGCGCTGATTATCCTCAACGGCCTGCTCGCCATGTCAGAGCTGGCCATTGTTTCCGCGCGCCGCCCCCGGCTGGAGGCCATGGTGCGCAAGGGCAGCGCCGGCGCGCAAGCCGCAATGAACCTCGGCGCAGAGCCTGGCCGGTTCCTATCGACCGTGCAGATCGGCATTACGCTCGTCGGCATCATCGCCGGGGCCTATTCGGGCGCCAGCCTGAGCACACCGGTGGCGCAGCGGTTGCAAGCGGCCTTTGCGCTGGAGGCTGATACCGCCTTCACCGTCGGCTTCACCATCGTCATTGGCCTGACCACTTATGTGTCGCTGATCGTCGGCGAACTGGTGCCAAAACAATTCGCCTTGCGTTCGCCTGAACCTATCGCTGCCATTGCCGCCCGGCCGATGATGGTCGTCGCCCGGGTGACGGCTCCCATCGTCTGGCTGCTCGACAATACCAGCGCGCTGATCTTTCACCTGCTCGGTCTGGACCGGGAGAGTGAGAATAAGGTGACGGCGGAGGAACTGCATCTGGTGGTTGCCGAAGCCTCCCGCTCGGGCGTCATCGAGGAGAGCGAGCGCGCCATCATCTCCGGCGTCGTCCGCCTCGCCGATCGGCCGGTCCGCGAAGTGATGACCCCGCGCACCGAGGTCGACTGGATCGACGCTGATGCTGATGGCGACGCCGTGCGCGAACGTCTGCTCGCCACCCCGCACACCCGCATTCCGGTGGGCGCGGGCTCAGTCGATAATCTGATCGGTGTGGTGCAGGCGCGCGACATCGCGGTCACCCTGTTCCGCGGCGAAGCGATTGATGTGCGCCAGCTGGCCCGCCGCGCTGTGGTCGTGTCGGATCAACTCGACGCGATGGATGCGCTGACCTTGCTCCGTTCCGCTGACATTCCGATGCTGTTCGTCCACGATGAATATGGCCATTTTGAAGGGCTGGTGACCCCCGCCGACTTGCTCTCTGCCATTGCCGGGCATTTCGCGTCGGACAGCGACATCGGCACCGATCCCGCCATTGTCGAGCGCGCCGATGGCAGCCTGCTGGTTTCCGGCTCCGCGCCCGCGGATGGCTTTGCCCAGCGGGTCGGCATGACCCTGCCTGAAGACCGGGATTATGCGACCATGGCGGGCTATGTCCTGTCGGTCCTGCGCCATTTGCCAGTGACCGGGGAAAGCTTCACCGAACAGGGCTGGGTGTTTGAAGTGATCGACATGGACGGCCGCAAGATCGACAAGCTGCTGGTGAGCGCCGCCGAGGATTGAGGCCGCCACCCAACGAAAAAGGGGCACCATCGCTGGCACCCCTCATCCGTTCAGGTCAGATTGATAATCCGGCCTATTTATTCTCGCTGCCCAGTTCGCCAAAACGGGCGCTGAACCCGGCATGGTCGCCGCGGGCCAAGAGCCCGGCTTGCTCGACCCACGCATCACGGCCAATCCGGCCCTTGAACGCTCCGAGGAAGCGATCAACCTCGGCGATCTCGTTTGTGCCCCAGGCAGCAATCTGGTCAAACCGGGTGACGCCCAGCGAGATCAGCAGCGCGTTGAGTTTCGGCCCGACGCCCTTGATGAGCGTCAGGTCATCCGGTGCACCGACCGCAGCGGCAATTGCCGGAGCTGCTGCTGCCCCCGCTGCTGCCATCGCCGTTACGGGAGCAACAGCCACTGGCTCAGGCGCTGGCGGTGCCGCGAACGTCACCGGCTTGGCAACGTCAATTACCGGGCGGACCGGTTCAATCGGCACGGTCCGTGGTTCGTCAATTTCCCGGGCGGGAATGGCAATATCTGCCCGCGCGCGCAGCCAAATCCAGGCCGCCGTGGCGACCCCGATCAGGAACGCGATCAGGCACAGATACCAATAATGTTGGGCCCATTCGATCATCTCATCACCCCTTAAATCTGTTGGTGGTGGTGGACGAGCAACGCATTACGCGTCGCTCCGCCCCCACAACAGCCAGCCAAGACCCACGCCGATTACATAAAAGAGTAACAGCATGAGCAGCGATTCCATCAGCAGTGACATGGCTTATTCTCCCTGTTCTGCGGGTGTAGCCGGAGCCGCAGCGCTAGCCGCCGCCCCAGCCGCCGCGACGCGGAATTCGATCCGGCGGTTGGCGGCGTCCGCAGCAGCGCCGCGACCTTCCACCTTGGGCTGGCTCGAACCATAGCCGCGCGCGCTCAGGCGGTCGGCGGGCACGTTACGCCCAGTCAATGCCGTTACCACCGCATTAGCGCGGGCTTCGGACAGGGTCTGGTTGGTGCCCGGCGTCCCCGATGGATCGGTATGGCCAGCCACTTCGACACTCGTGCCAGCACAAGGTGCCAGCGCGGTGCCAAGGGCATCGAGCAAGGCGTTGGACGACGCACTGATGACCGCAGAGCCGCGATCAAACTGGATCGACTGACCGGCAATCGCTGCATCGACCGTCGCCTGACAATTGGTCACCGCTTCGGCACTGGCCGGAGCAGACGCTGTTGCCGCTGCGCCATCATCGGCCCAGCGCGCATCACGCACACCGGGAATGGCGCGCACCGCTGCTAGCATCCGCTCGCGCGTTGCTGCATCAGCAGTGCCCGACAGGATCGCCACGCGCTGCAAGGATGGATCGCGGATGAAGGCCACATTGACCCCGCTGCCGCCTGCTTCGCCGACCGCGCTTTGCGCTCGGCTCTCTAATGTGTCCACAAAGCCGGAGCCAAGCCCCAGCATAGAGTGCGATGCCATTGCCATAAGTGACGTTGCGACCGCACCGATTATGAACTTGGTGGTTCCGTTCATGTTGCCCCTCCCAAGACTTCGGCATTAACTGGACTCGCAGCCCAGAGCGCTAAGTTGTGGCGTAGCGGGCGCGGAGTCGCAATCGTTATCGACTCTCAACCGGGCTATCGGCTCATTCCGCCCCGGATTCCCGTGCTATTTCGCGCCAGCCAATGTCGCGGCGGCAGAAACCATCTGGAAAATTGAGCGAATCGACCGCGGCATAGGCGGCGCTCTGGGCAGCACGGACGCTGGTACCGCGCGCTGTTACCGCTAGCACCCGGCCGCCATTGGCCACCAACGCGCCATCGACCATAGTCGTGCCCGCATGAAATACCTGCGCCGCGCCGGTATCGCCGATGCGGATCACGCCGCCTTTGACCGGGTTTGCCGGATACCCATGCGCGGCCATCACCACGGTCAGCGCCACGTCGTCGCTGAATAGCGGCGTGGCGTCTGGACACTCAGCCAGCCGCCCCCGCGCCGCCGCCAGCAACAGCGGCACGATGTCGCTGTCCAGCCGCATCATCAGCACCTGGCATTCGGGATCACCAAAACGGCAATTATATTCGATCAGCTGCGGGCCGCTCTCAGTCAGCATCAGCCCAGCGTAGAGCACGCCTACATAGGGCATGCCCGCCGCTGCCATCGCCCGCACGGTCGGCTCGACAATATCGGCCATCGCCTGCGCCTCCAGCGCCGGGGTCAGCACCCGCGCCGGGCTGTATGCCCCCATGCCGCCAGTGTTCGGCCCAGTGTCGCCATCGCCGACCCGCTTATGATCCTGAGCGCTGCCGAACGGGATCATCGTGGTGCCATCGGTGATGACGAACAGGCTGGCCTCTTCGCCGGTCAGGAATTGCTCGATCACCACTTCAGCCCCTGCCGCGCCAAAGCCGCCGCCGAACATATCATCGATGGCAGCGCGCGCTTCGGCGTCGGTTTCAGCGATTACCACGCCCTTGCCCGCCGCCAGCCCATCGGCCTTGATAACCACCGGCAGACCGAACCGTGCCAGATCTGCCAGCGCCGCATCGCGACCATCATGCCGGGCATAGGCCGCAGTGGGGATGCGGTGCGCTGCGCACAAATCTTTGACGAAACCCTTGGACCCCTCCAGCTGCGCGGCGGCGGCTGATGGCCCGAACACCGCAAAACCGGCCAGCGCGTCGGTCAGCCCGGCGACTAGCGGCCCCTCTGGCCCGACGACGACCAGGCCGATGTCCTGTGCCTCGCAAAAGGCCCGCACCGCGGCATGATCCGCTATGTCGAGCGGCACAATCTCGGCATGCGCCGCGATTCCCGGATTGCCTGGCGCAGCAAATAAACGGGTGCATAGTGGCGATTGCGCGATTTTCCATGCAAGGGCATGTTCACGCCCGCCGGACCCGATGAGAAGGATATTCATGCCCGCCGAAACCCCTGATACCGATGCTGCATCGCAAGACGCGCGGCTGGTAGCAGTGCCGCGCGCTGGCGACAACGCAGAGCCGTTAAGTGTCGGCGAACTCAGCGCGAAGTTGAAACGCAGCGTCGAACAGCAGTTCGGCCATGTCCGGGTGCGCGGCGAGATTAGCGGGTTCAAACGCGCCGCCTCGGGCCATCTCTATTTCGGGCTGAAAGACGCCGACGCCCGGATTGACGGCATCGTCTGGAAGGGGTCGGCCAGCCGCATCCCGTTCCGGCCCGAGGACGGCCTCGATGTTATCGCGACCGGCAAACTCACCACCTATCCGGCGCGCTCCAGCTATCAGATCGTCATCGACAGCCTGGAGCTGGCAGGCGAGGGCGCGCTGCTCGCGCTGCTCGAAAAGACCAAGGCGCGATTGGCAGCGGAGGGTCTGTTCGCCCCCGAACGTAAGCGCGCGCTGCCGCGTCTGCCGCGCGTTATCGGCATCGTTACCTCGCCCACCGGCGCGGTCATCCGCGATATTCTCCACCGATTGTCTGACCGCTTTCCGGTCCACGTCCTGGTCTGGCCGGTGCTGGTCCAGGGGGAGCAGGCGGCGGAGCAAGTTGCGGCGGCGATTCGGGGGTTTGACGCCCTGCCAGCGGACGGCCCCACCCCGCGCCCCGACCTGGTCATCGTCGCGCGCGGCGGCGGCTCGATCGAGGATCTGTGGGCGTTCAATGAGGAAGTCGTGGTCCGCGCCGTCGCCGATTGCACCATCCCGCTGATCTCCGCCGTTGGCCATGAAACCGACACGACGCTGATCGACTTTGCCGCCGACCGCCGCGCACCGACCCCCACTGCCGCGGCAGAAATGGCAGTGCCGGTGCGCGCTGATCTGCTGGCCACCGTCGCCGACCTGGTATCCCGCGCGGGTGCCGCCTGGGCGCGGCGGCGCGCGCAGCTGTCTGAACGGCTGGCGATGCTGGCAGACCGCATCCCGTCGCTCGACCGCCTGCTGCAACCGCAGCGGCAACGGCTCGACGATATGGCAGAGCGTATCCCGCGCGGCTTTCGCTGGCGGCTTGATCGCGCCCGCGCTGAACTGGGCCGCGTCGCCGCGCCGCTGCGTCCGGCGCTGCTCCACCAGCGGCTGACCCATGAGCGCCAGCGGCTCGGCGCGCTCGACCGAGTGCTACGCTCGCTTGATCCGCGCGGCTTGCTCGCGCGCGGCTATGCGCTGGTGATGGACCGTAACGGCCGGTTGCTGGCGACCGCCGCCGCTGCGCGCGCTGCCGGCGCACTGCGGCTGGCGTTTAATGATGGCGAAGTGGCGGCCATAGTGTCCGATGGGGCCACGGGACCACCCGCTGCACCGCCCAAATCGCCGCGTCGGGCACCGCCTGCGCCGGGACAGGGCGGTCTGTTCGATTAAAACACCTGCGTTGCGCGCTTGCATGTTGCGGCAGTCCCGGGCATTTTTCTGTCATGTTGATGCGTTCCACCTCCCGCCCCGCCCGTCTGGCCTATGGTCCCAATGGCTTTCGGATGATCGAACAGGGTGACCATGTCCTGTGTGCCGTTACCGGTGCACCTATTGCGCTCGATGAACTGCGCTATTGGTGTGTGGAGCGGCAAGAGCCTTATGCGACGCCCGCCGCTGCCACTGCCGCGATCACCGGTCGCCCGTCGGCACAGGGCTAAACGGAAACATGGCCGTCCACCCCATTGCCCTGGCTGCGTTCGGTATCACAGCGTCCATCGCTCTTGGCACCTGTATCGGCACCACCAACGTCGCGGCCCAACCCGCGCGAACACCGCCGCGGATCATGGTCCCGGCGCTAACCCTCGCAACGGATGTGATCCAGCAGGGCGATCTGGTGCGCGGCACGATCGAGCCGACCGACAGCCGCTTGACCCTGAACGGCGCGGTCGTGCAGGTGCAGAGCAATGGGCATTTCATTGTTGGTTTTGACCGGGATGCCACGGGTAACGCAACACTGCGGATGACCCCGCGCAGTGGGCTGCCCATCGAACGGGTGATCCCGATCACGCCGCGCCAGTGGAATATCCAGAACATCAATGCGCCCAGCCGCGGCGCCGCCACCAGCGATGCCGATTTCGACCGCCGCCGCCCCAGCGAGCTGGCGCAGATGGCCGCCGCCCGCCGCACCGTCGTCACCGCCACCGGCTGGCGACAGCAATTCATCTGGCCAGTAACCGGGCGC
>JANOPV010000139.1:0-1877 GCA_031422035.1 Sphingomonas sp.
ATGCGCCATCTTCAGCGCCGTCAGCGGGGTTTGTTCCGACGGTTTGAACACCACGGTATTGCCGCCCGAAATCGCCGGGCACAGCTTCCATGCCATCATCATCAGCGGGTAATTCCACGGCGCGATGCTGGCGATCACGCCGACAGCATCGCGCCTGATCATGGATGTATGGCCTGCAAGGTATTCGCCCGACAAAGCGCCATGTTGATTGCGCACGGCACCTGCGAAGAAACGGTAACAATCCACCACGGCGGGCAGTTCGTCGTTGAGGGCAAGGTTGATGGGCTTGCCGCAATTCAGCGCCTCAAGGGCCGCGAAATCATGCGCTTCACGTTCAATCCGGTCGGCGATGCGCAGAAGGGCGGCGGAGCGTTCAGCGGGGGTGATGGGCGAGTGGGAATGGTTTGGCGATGGCCGCGACATTGACGGCGAAGTTTAGGGTAATCCCCCCGCGACTTCCTCCTTCCGAGGTTTGTCAACGCGGGCCGCCCCAGCACGCGGCCAACGACACGCTGCGGCCCGTATCGAAAAACCTTCTGGCAAGCGGACCTTCGCACTTGCAGCGCGACCTTTGTACAATGCCGTCGAAGTGGTCGTTAAAAACGCGGCTCATTGTTCGGATTGGTCCCTCATTTGGTGGCAACCCTCGACATGCCACTTAAAGAACCGTCGTCGAATTCCATGCTCATGTCGACAAAGACCACACCGGGAGCATGGCGTTTCTGGACGACCGGACGCATTTTCTCGCCTGCATCCAACCTGAAGAACACGACCGTAAACCCGTCGAGGCAATGCAGGTTGTCAGCATTGAGCGCCACGGCATAGGCGATGATCCCGCGCGGCGTCCTTCAATGGTTATTGCGCAAGTGATCGGAAAAACCGATGCAGGACCAGTCGCGCGGCAACTTGGAAGGTCGTTCCAGGCACGGCACTTATGTGGTGCCAGCCAGCTCAAAGGTCTTGCGTTGCATTTCCTGACCGGATCCGATGGCACCGACTGACGAAGACCTGCCTTAAGCGGCGGCGTCCCATCCCCGGCGAATATGGGCAAAGCCTTCGCGGTACACGGCCTCCGGGCTTTCGGCAAAATCGCGCCAGACCTTGGTGGCGGCAGCAAGGTCGGGCAGACCCCGGCCAAAGGACTCGATGGTCAGCCAGCCGTCATAGCCCGAAGCGCGGATCGCGCGGAAGGTCTCGGCCCACGGAGTATTGCCGCGCCCCGGCACCCCGCGATCATTTTCCGAGATATGCACATGCGCGATGTGGCGCACGTTGGCGGAGAAGGCGGCAACCGGGTCCGCCTCTTCGATATTACTGTGAAAGGTGTCGTACATCGCCCGGATATTGGGATGGCCAATCGCCTCGATATGCGCGGAAAGATCGGCCATCGTGTTTACCAGATAGCACTCGAACCGGTTCAACGCCTCCAGCGCCACGGTAACTCCGCGCGCTGCTGCATGATCCCCAAACGCGCGCTGCGAAGTAACCGAACGCGCGAATTCCTCGGCTGTGGGCCCGGTGCCCGAGAAGTGCCCCAGCGTGGAATGCAGCGGCCCGGCAAGCGTGGTCGCCCCCATGGCCTGCGCGCAGTCAATGACATGCCGCATATGCGCCACACCTGCCGCACGGGCCGCAGTATCCCCGATTAGGTTCATCGCCGGATCGCCCATTGCGGCCACGGCAGTGCGCGCAAGCCCGATCTCGTCCAACAGATCGGCCAGCCGGGCATAGTGATCCGGGCCGCCTTCAAAGATCGGCACCTCCACCCCGTCGAACCCCGTGGCTTTGATGTCGCGCAACAGGGCCTCGTGGTCACGGGTCAGATGCGTGGTCCACAGGAACATGCACATGCCGATCCGCATGATCAGATCCCCATC
>JANOPV010000140.1:0-11814 GCA_031422035.1 Sphingomonas sp.
GCGAACGCCCGGCGGTGCCGATGCTGGTGCTGACGCCAAAGATTGAGGCCGCGCGGCGGATGGGCTTGCTCTGGGGCGCACACGCCGTCCACACCAAAGACATTGGCAGCTTTGAAGAAATGATCGCCAAGGGCAAACGCATGGCCTTGCGCCACGGCGTCGCCCGCGCTGGCTCAAAAGTGCTGATGATGGCGGGGGTGCCCTTTGGCACGCCAGGGTCCACCAACGTCCTCCATGTGGCCACCCTGACCGGCGACGAGCTCAGGAACTACGTCAAGAAATAACGCGACGCTGGCTGGCGAGGCGCGGCAGTTGTGCGCGCACCGCCAGCGGCATGGCGTCAAGCGCGCTCGTCCGCAGCCATACCCAGCCGAACCACAGTCCCGCCGCGAATAGCCCCGCGGCAGCGATGGCGACGATCTGCTGTTCCGGCAGCAAGCGGGCAAGGCCACCATAGACCCAGGTCGCGGCGAACAGGATATACCATTTGCGATCCGCCAACGTGCCAATGGCAACGAGCAATATTGCTAGGATCGCCGCCGTCATGACCAGCTGAGTGGTGCTGCTACCCTGCAGGATTAAAATCCCGATCATGGCCTGCGGAAAGAAGGTGCCGCCGACCATATGCAGCCAAAAGGCGATGCGGGCGCGGATGAGGCGGCGGTAAACATCGGTCATGTCGACGTAAACGGCGAGCGCGATGGCGACCATCCCGCTCAGGGCCTGGATCACCGACGACACCATTTCGCGGACGCTGGGATCGAACATTTGCGCCAAGACGCTCAGCGTCGCCCCAACCGCGAAAAACGTGGGCGCGACCACCATCGCACCTGAAACCGCCACCAATGCACCCAGCTCGCCAGCACCATCGAACCGGCGCAGCACAGGGTGATGATCGGCGGCGTGTCCATCGGGTTAAGGGTGCGGAAATCGAAACCGATCGGCAGGAACACGATGGAGACGGCAAAGAAATAGGTGCCTGAAATCCCGACGAACCAGATGACGGCGGCGGCGGCCTGCAATACGCGCAGGTGATCGCGGCGGCGCAACAGCTCGCTCAGCCCCCAGCCGCCCGCCGCCACGGCGACAAAACCAACCAGCGGATTGCTGTGGATGAGTGTGCCCGCGGTCAGGATAACCTGCACCAGCAGGAACAGCGCCAGCACGCCGAGGCATTCGAGGACGAGTGCGCCCCACGACTTGGGGACGGCGGCGAGGTTGGCGGCGGGGCGATCACGTCGTGATGCTGGCGCGTCGGCATCGCCATCGGCGTCGGCAACGATCGGGGCCCCCAGAGTGCGGCGGCGCAGGGCAACCGCGCCGCTTGCGGATCCGGCCGTGCTTAAGGATGAAGACTGCGACACGCCCTGCGCTCCGTCTGATAAAGGCGCAAAATGGGCTAAAAATCTTGCCATCGCGTAAATGGTGCGCGGGCGGACTGGTGATTTGCTTCGATCCCGACGCTTTGCCATGGTCGCCCGATGGATAGCCCTCTCTCATCTCCGCCCGTCGCCTTCGCCCTTACCCTGACCGCCGCGCCGGGTGACATTGACGAGCTGGGCCATGTCAACAATGCGGTGTGGGTACAGTGGATCCAGCATGTCGCGACGTCGCACTGGTATGCGCTGACCGGCGGCGAGGAACAGGGGCGGCTGATCTGGGTCGTTGTCCGGCATGAGATAGATTACCGCCGTCCACTGCTGGTGGGGCAAAGCGTGCGCGCCGAAACCTGGGTAGCGGACAAGGCGGCGGGTGCGCGGTTCGCCCGGCACATGCGCTTTGTTGGAAAAGACGGCGCCGTCCACGTCACCGCCAAAACTGACTGGGCGCTGCTCGACCGCGCCTCTGGCCGCCCACAGCGGGTGCCAGCGGAGATGGTCGCACGGTTCCGGGTCGCGTTAAGCGGCTAAACGCGCCTCAGCATCGAGCACGCAATCGATCACCACCTGCGCCGCCTCGGGGGCAAAGGCAAAGCCCATATGGACGCAAGCGAGCTCAATTGCCCGGTCACGCTCGGCATCGTTGCCGCACGCGCTGGCGGGGGCGACGACGCCGTCGGCTGGTGACCACAAGGCATAGGTCGGCACTGGCGGTTTGGGATCCGGGTGGAACGGCACCGGCGGTTCATCAACTGCGTGGCCAGCGACCAGTTCATACAACCGCCACGCATTATTCGCCCGGCGCGATCCGGAAAATGGCGAGCCCATGGTGATAACGCTCGCGACCAGCTCTGGGTGATGTTTGGCATATTCGCGCGCGAACACGCCGCCCAGGCTCCACCCGACGAGGTGCACTGCACGGCCTTCAACCGCAGCGATATGGCGCACGCGCTGGTCGAGGGTGTCGAATGTGTCCGCCCGCGCGCCGCTGTTCACGCCCATCTTCCAGCGTTTGGCCTTGAACCCGGCGGCGTTAAGCGTCTGTCGCATCTGCGCCATCGCCATATCGTTCGCCAGAAACCCCGGCAGCGTCAGCACCGGCGCGCCATCCCCGACCCTGTCCACGCTATACGCCATCGGTCGCACCCGCGCCTGTGCCCAGTCGCGCGCGACGCGCAGCTCGCCGAGCAGGAGGCGGAGCGACGGGGCCGTATCGGCGGTCGGGGCGCTGGAATTGTGGAACATGATGACAGCTCTATGACAGCTTCGTCATGAATATGTCATTAGCAAATAGCGTTCGGTAGGCTATGCCCGGATCATGAATGGTCGCGCCATCTATGACAGCATCGGCATCGACTATGCCAAGCTGAGACAGCCCGATCCACGCATCGCGGCACAGATCGCCAGCGCGCTTGGCACTGCGCGCACGGTGCTGAATGTCGGCGCGGGCACTGGATCATATGAGCCCACCGACCGCCAAGTAACGGCTATCGAACCATCGCTGGAAATGATCCAGCAGCGTCCACCGAACGCCGCGCCAGTGGTTCAAGGAACAGCAGAGGCGCTGCCCTTTGCGGACAGCAGCTTTGATGCCGCCATGGCCGTGCTGACGGTGCACCATTGGTCGGATCAGGCGCTGGGCCTGCGCGAAATGCGCCGGGTGGCGCGCGGACCGATTGTCATCCTGACCTTTGATCCCGACTTCAGCGACTATTGGCTGGCAGATTATATCCCCGAACTCGTCACGCTCGATGCGGGGCAAATGCCATCCTTTGCTGACTATGCGGCCGCGCTCGGGCCGGTAGACATCGCGCCAGTCCCCATCCCGCATGATTGCCGCGATGGCTTTCTTGCCGCCTATTGGCGTCGACCCGCCGCGTATCTCGACCCGAAAATTCGCGCAGCTATCTCTTCGTTCTGGAAAATCGGTGATGTTACGTCGGCATTGAACCGGCTCGCAGCCGATCTTGAGAGTGGTGCCTGGGCGGAACGTTACGGCGAATTGCTGACAATGGAGTCCAAAGACTGCGGCTACCGTCTGGTAACAACGCGCTGAATGCCGTGCTCAGGGGAGTTTGTGCCCCGTCCGATCTCGCTTGGTCGCGAGATAGTCGTGATTGTGGGGGTTGGTGGGCAGGGCCAGCGGCAGACGCTCCGCAACGGTGATCCCCGCCGCTGCCAGCCGCGCGACCTTTTCGGGATTGTTGGTCATCAGGCGTACTTCGCTGATATTCAGCAACTCCAGCATCCGCGCCGCGATCCCAAAATCGCGGGCCTCCGCCGGAAAGCCGAGGCGGATGTTGGCGTCGACCGTATCGAACCCCTGATCCTGCAGCTGATAGGCGCGCAGCTTGTTGATGAGGCCGATGCCGCGCCCCTCTTGCCTGAGGTAGAGCAGCACGCCCCACCCGGCCCCAGCGATCGTCGCCAGCGCCGCGTTCAGCTGTGGCCCGCAATCGCATTTCAGACTGCCAAAGACATCACCGGTCAGGCATTCGCTGTGTAGCCGCACGACCGGCACACTCTCGTCGCGGTTACCGATGATGAGCGCGACATGTTCGCGCGGATCGTCGGGCGAGCGGAAGGCGATGATCTCAGCACGCTCGGCCACCGATATGGGCAGCCGGGCGCGCGCGGCGATAGCGAGGTGGGCGGAATCAGCATAGGCGTGGATAGCGGCAGCGGTGGTTTCGGCGGTGACCTCTCCGGCCGCTGCTCGCACGGCAAAGGCGGGAAGTAGCCCCGCATGGCGGGCAAGATCGAGCGCGGCGCGGGCGGCCTCATCGGGCGCGCAGAACAGGCAGCGGAACGGCCCCTTCATCGGGTATGCCAGATCGAGGGCAGGATCAGCGATGGCGATCAAGCGCACCGCATCGTCCAACGTCGACAGCGCGATCATCGCCGGGCCGGGCGTCGCGGCGGCGCGCTGGTTGGCGAGTTTTAGCGTTGCGGCGCGCTCGCCGGAGATCAGCAACCGGTCTGGTGCAAAGGCCGCCAGGGCATTGTCGGTGATGGATTCTACCGACAGCAGGTCAAGCACGCCGTCCACTCCACTTACCCGCACTGGCCAGCCGCGTCGGAGCGCGTCGATGGCCTGCGCGGCCGAGCGCGGATCAGCGGCTTCGCTCACATCGCAAACTCGGTGACAATCGGGATATGGTCGGATGGCTTTTCCCAACTGCGGCAGTCACGGTAAACGCGGTGCGCCGTCGCCGCGCTCGCCACATCGGGCGTGGCCCACATATGGTCAAGCCGCCGCCCCCGGTCCGCCGCCGTCCAGTCCTTCGCCCGGTAGCTCCACCATGTATAAAGCTGCTCCGGCGGGGCAATGAAATGCCGGCCAAGGTCCACCCAGTCCGCCGCCGCCTGCAGCCGGGCCAGTGTCTCCACCTCAACCGGCGTGTGGCTGACGACGTTTTGCAACTGCTTATGGCTCCACACATCGCAGGCCAGCGGCGCGATGTTGAAATCGCCGGTGACAATCGTTGGGTGTTTGAGCGTGCCCGACCAGTCGATCATCCGCCCGAGAAAATCGAGCTTTTGGCCGAATTTTGGGTTCTCGTCGCGGTCAGGAATATCGCCGCCGGCCGGCACATAGACATTTTCCAGCCGCCAGCCATTCTCCAACTGCACCCCCAAATGCCGCGCCTCGCCATTGGCCTGCCAGTCGAGCCGGTCGTCGGCGGTGATGGGCACCCGGCTCATGATGGCGACGCCGTGGTGCATTTTCTGCCCATTGACGATCCGCCAATCATAGCCGCGCGAAGCAAAAATCTCGTGCGGGAACAGCTCGTCGATGACCTTGGTTTCTTGCAGACACAGGATGTCGGGCGCGGCCTCATCCAGAAACCGCCCGACGATGTCGGCGCGCGCGCGCACGGAATTGATGTTCCACGATGCGATAGTCAGGGTTCGGCTCATGCGGTCGCTCTAAGCCGTCGCGGGCCGGTCACGCAAATGAAAACCCCCGCTCCAGGGGCGGCGGAGCGGGGGTCCAAATAGCGCTCGTCACGCCTTTGTCAGAAGCGGCCAATCCACCCGGTCAACAGGGGGGAACACCAGGATGGAAGAACAGCCGCCTCCCCTCCCGCCTATCGGTCGAACCTGACCGCCAGATGAACAGACCGGCCCCGCAAACGACGAACCGTGCGGGTTCAGCGGCTACGCGTGTTCGGTCGTGGGTCGCGCCAGCGAAATGCCGTATCGGCGACCGGCTGATTATAGCGCTGGTTGCTGAGACGAATCGTCGTCCGGTGGTCCTGCGCGTCCAAAGCGACCCAGCCATAGAGCTCCAGCCCGCCCGGCGCGGTGCTATCACGCTGAAAAACCATAGTGATCGTGCCATATTCAGGGCGGCGCGGGTCACGCACCTCGACACTGATCGTGTTGGCATCGACATTGGGGATCAACCGGCCATAGCGCAGCAGGTTTGCCTCAGGATCGATCAGCACCGCCATCGGCGAATTGCGGATCGGCCAGCGCTGCACCTGACGCACTTCATAATCAACCATCGTCAGCGACCGGCCATCGGCAACGATCAGCAACGGTACCCCGCGCTGATACTGGAACCGGATGCGCCCCGGCTGCTTCAGCGTGAGTTGCCCCGACAGCACCTGATTGTTGCGGTCGGTCTGGCGGAAATCGGCAAGCAACGTCTGCATCGCGGTCAGATGCGTCTGCACCCGGGCAAGGTCGCCGGTGGGCGTGGTCTGCGCGATGGCGGGCGACAGGCCAGGCGCAGCAAGCGCGAGCGGCAGCGCGGTGAGCGCGAGGGCGGCGAATAGTTGGAATTTGGTCATCGGGCTTCTCTGGTTGGGGGCCGCGCAAAAAGCAACGGTCGATGCGGCGATGAGGTGCAGGAGCCGCGTTGAACTGCGCGTGAACCGGATCACGGTGCCCCATCCAATGGCTGCGGCGGTTAACCCTTACCCCCGCCCTTCGCCGTTGCGGTCCACCAGGACATCGCGCCGCCCCAGATGGTTGGGCGGGCTGATAATGCCGTCCTGCTCCATCCGCTCAATGTGCCGCGATGCCGTATTATAACCGATGCGCAGGGCCCGCTGGACGCTGCTGGTCGAGGCGCGCTGGCTGTTGACGACGATCTGCACGGCCTGCGCATATTGGCGTTCCTCAGGGCTATCCCCGCCCGACGGCGCGCCGTCCATGGCAAAGCCGCCTTCTTCGGGCTCTTCGGTCACCGCATCAACATAAGTGGGCGCGCCCTGTTCGCGCCAATGGTCGGCGACCGCGCGCACTTCATCATCGGACACGAACGGCCCGTGGATACGGATCGGTTGTTTGCCGCCGGGCATATAGAGCATGTCGCCTTTGCCGAGCAGCTGCTCTGCGCCCATTTCGCCCAGGATCGTGCGGCTGTCGATCTTGCTGGTCACGTGGAAACTGATCCGCGTCGGCAGGTTCGCCTTGATAACGCCGGTGATGACATCCACCGATGGCCGCTGGGTGGCGAGGATGAGGTGCAAGCCCGCCGCCCGCGCCTTTTGCGCCAGCCGCTGGATCAGGAACTCGACCTCCTTGCCCGCGGTCATCATCAGATCGGCGAGCTCGTCGACCACGATAACAATCTGTGGCAGCGGCTCAAAATCAAGCGCCTCTTCCTCATAAAGCGGCTGGCCGGTCTCGGCATGAAAGCCGGTATGTACCCGGCGGCGCAAGGATTTGCCGCTGGCCTTCGCGCTGCGCACCTTTTCATTATAGCCCGCCAGATTGCGGACGGAGAGCGAGGACATCATCCGGTAACGGTCCTCCATCTGCTCAACCGCCCATTTCAGCGCGCGCACCGCCTTTTGCGGCTCTGTCACCACGGGGGAGAGTAGATGCGGGATGCCGTCATAGATGCTCAGTTCCAGCATCTTGGGATCGATCATGATCATCCGGCACTGATCGGGGGTCAGCCGATATAGCAGCGACAGGATCATCGTGTTGAGGCCAACCGACTTACCCGACCCGGTGGTGCCCGCGATCAACAGATGCGGCATCGGGGCGAGATCGGCGACGACCGGATCACCAGCGATATTCTTGCCCAGCACAATGGGCAGCTCACCGGTTTGCGACTGAAATGCCTCACTGGCGATCAGCTGGTGCAGCACCACCGGCTCGGTTTTGACGTTGGGCAGTTCGATACCGATCACCGTCCGCCCGGGAATCGGCGCGATCCGGGCGGACAGCGCCGACATGTTGCGGGCAATATCCTCGGCCAGGTTCGACACCCGGCTTGCCTTGGTGCCCGGCGCGGGTTCCAGCTCGTACATGGTGACAACCGGCCCCTGCCGCACCGCCTTGACCACGCCCTTGACCTGAAAATCGAGCAATACCGTTTCGAGCAGCCGGGCGTTGCGATCAAGTGCGCCCTTGTCGATGGTCATCGGCCCGCGATCTGGCGCTGCCTTGAGCAGGCTCAGCGCGGGCAGTGATTTGGACGCGAACATGTCCGACTGCATCGGCGTCCGCTTGGCGGGTGGAGGCATCGGCTGGCGCGACGGCTCGATGATTTCGGGGCCGGGGCCAACCGGCGCTTCGACGGCGCGGCGCGGCGCGCTGGTCAATTGCGGCTCAGCATCGACGGCATCAACGAACCGTTCGTCCACGACCTCAGCGACTGCGCCCCGCCGCCATGCGGTCGGCCAGCGCAGCCTGATCGTGCCAGCCTGCAGCGAACGCCACCACAGCCACAGTCCGCCGGTCCCGAGCAACAGCGCGGTGCCAGTGCGCGCCCACCAGCGTTGGTCCGCGCTCAGTGACGCCAGCGCACGGTCAACACCGCCCTCAGCCAGAAAGGCGAAAATCCCGCCCCATCCGGCGGTCAGGTCACGCCCCGGTGTGTTTTCCCAGATCGCCGCTGCCAGCGCGACCAGCAACAGCGCGGCAATCCCGCCAATCCACAAAGCGCGGGGGCGCAAGCCATCGCGCCCGCTCAGGAGCGACCAGCCATGCCGTGTCAGCATCGGCGCGATCAGGAGGCTGGGCCAACCGATCAGCAACAATGCGAGGCTAGCGAGCCAGGCGCCCGGCGTGCCCAGCCAATTGGCGGTCACCCCGTCGGCGGCTGTGGTCAGCGACGCATCGCCGGTTGAAAAGCTGGCCAGCGCGACCAGCAGGAACAGTGCCATAATCAGCATCACCGCGCCGCCGACCATCGTCGCCGAACGCATCAGCCCGGCGCGGACAACGCCGTTCCATTCGCCCCGGTCGGCGGTCATATTCGGTCGCATCGGGCTGCGGCTCGCCATAGTCAATCCCCGTGCAGAGGCCAATTTTCCGCCAATTTTGGCGGTGATTGGCGCTGCCGATTAACTATGCGCATCGCCGCGACTCGCCGTCAAGCATCCCCTTTTGTGCTGAATGGGCAATCCCGCCTCCAGTTCGTCACCCCAGCGGAGGCTGGGGTCGATCCCGTCTATCGGCTTGGCACGACAGTCGGGATGGATGCCAGCCTGCGCTGGCACGACGAATAGGGGGTTGGCGAAAGCGGCAAGACCACTGATATAGCAATATAGGAGCACACGCATGACCATTTCAAACGCCGCCGGTAGAAACAACACCCCCAAGGCCGCCCACGCCGATGTCCTGATTTCCGGCGGCGGCCTGATTGGAATGACCCTCGCCCTCGCCCTCGCCCGCCACGGCCTGTCGAGCATCGTTGTTGATCCGCTCGCCCCCGCCACCGTGCTCGCCCCGGATTTCGACGGCCGCGCCTCGGCCATCGCTAGCGCCAGCTGGCGGATGCTCGACGCCATCGGCCTCGGCCCGGCACTGGCTGGCCATGGCTGCGACATCCGCCGCATCTGGGTGTCCGATGGCCTCAAGCCCGGTGAACTCGACTTTGCCCCCGCCGAGGATGACGTGCCGCTCGGCACCATGTTTGAAAACCGCCGCTTGCGGCTCGCGCTGGTCGAAGCGGTCGCCGCCGAACCGCTGATCGACATGCGTGCGCCGGTCACCACCAGCGCCATCACCCGCGATGCCCACCGCGCGACCATTACGCTCAGCGACGGCAGCACCCTCACCGCACCGTTGCTCGCGGTTTGCGAGGGGCGGCGCTCGTCCACACGCGATGCCGCTGGCTTGCGGATCGCCAACTGGACCTATCGCCACACCGCCATGGTTGGCGCGATCAGCCACGCAGAGCCGCATGAAAACGTTGCCTACGAAATCTTCTATCCCGATGGCCCCTTTGCCATATTGCCGTTGCCCGACATGGCCGATCGCACCCACCGCTCCGGTTTTGTGTGGACGGTTAGTGTGAATGATGCTGATGGCTATAAGAAGCTCGGCCCACGCGGCTATATTGCTGAAATGCAAAAGAAAATGGGCGGATTGCTCGGTGAGTTGGAATTGATTGCACCGCGTGGCTACTACCAGCTTGGCTTTCATCATGCCGCCACCATCACCGCTGAACGCCTCGCTTTGGTCGGTGATGCCGCGCACGGTGTCCACCCGATTGCTGGCCAGGGGTTCAACCTGGGCCTGCGCGATGTCGCCGCGCTCGTCGAAGTCCTGATCGACGGTGCCCGCCTCGGCCTCAACCCCGGCGACGCGCAAATACTCGAACGCTATCAAAGCTGGCGCGCCGCTGACACCCTGTCGGTCGCAGTCGCGCTTGATGGCCTGACCCGGCTGTTCGGCGTGCCCGGCCGTGCCGCATCCGCCGTGCGCCGCATCGGCCTCGCCGGTGTCCAGCGCAGCAGCCTGCTCAAGGAATTCTTCATGAACGAAGCCCGCGGCGAGAGCGGCGGCCTTCCCCGCTTGCTTACGGGCGAGTTGGTGTAACTACTGCAACGTCGCCCGGTCTTCACCGGGATCGGGGCGGCTGCTGACAAAGCGCATCAGCTGCATCGCCAGTTCCGCCCGGTCGCCCAACGTCTGCGCCTCCAGCAGCGCCTGTTTCGCGGCGGCATCAAAAGGTGACACCTGCGCAATCGCATTGACCAGCGTCAGGTCGTCCAGCCCGGACACCGCCGTCCAGTCGATGGCATAGCCCAACCGGTCGGCGAGCAACCGCGCCTCGCTTTCGACCGCTGCGCGCTCAACGGCAGACAGACACTCATCGTCGCGCTCCTCGAACAGCGTCGCCTCAACCTGCCGGAACAGCGTGGTCACATCGAGCTCGCGCTCGATACGGAACCGCGCCACGCCGTCCAGCAGGACATTATAACGCCCATCATCCAGCGCCTCGACGTCGACGATCTTGCCCACACAACCAATGTCGAACAGCGGCGGTGGCTCCCCCCGGCCGCGCGGCTGGACCATACCGATCCGCCGTCCGCGCACCAGCGCATCAGACACCAGCGCCCGGTAGCGCGGCTCGAATATGTGCAGTGGCAGTTGCAGGCCGGGAAACAGCACCGCGCCCGATAGCGGAAAGATCGAGAGACGTTCGCCGCGCATCATCCGAACAGGACGTCCGACAGACGGCGACGCTGCGCCCGCACCCACGCGTCCTCAAGCCCCACCGCCTCGAACAGCGACAACAGCCGCGCCCGGGCCGCGCCTTCATTCCACTCACGGTCGGTAGCGATGATCGCCAGCAGATTATCCGTCGCCGCATCACGCTCGCCCGCAGCAATTTGCGCGGTGGCTAGGTCAAGCCGCGCCTGGTGGTCGTGAGGATTGGCGCTGACCGCCGCCGCCAGTCCGCTTAGCTCGGCGGCCAATTCCGCAGAGGGTGGCGCGCTTTCGGCCAGCTCTAGCGCTGAGCGTGCCTGGGCCAATAGCGCGTCCTTCGCCAGGTCGTCCGGCACCGCATCCAGCGCCGCTCGCGCACCCGCAACATCCTCAATGGCAATCAACGCGCGAACCAGCCCCGCATGGGCCGCGGCACTGTCCGGTGCAATTTCGATAATCTGTCCGAACACCGCGACGGCTCCAGCCGCATCGTCTGCGGCCAGCGCCTCGTGACCGATGGCCAGCAGCGGCTCGATCTCCTCCGCCGTGCGGGTGGCATCGCTCTCTACTGGAACCTGCCGCAAAATCTGCTCGAGCAGCTGGGTCAGCTGCGGCTCGGTCCGCGCCTGGGTGAGGTCTGCGACCGGCTGTCCGCCATGCATTGCATAGACGGTGGGGATCGACTGCACCCGGAACTGGGCGGCGATGAACTTATTTTCATCGACGTCGATCTTGACCATCGTCACGCCCTTGGCCGCATAGTCCGCCGCGACTTTCTCGATAATCGGCGACAATTGCTTGCACGGCCCGCACCAGGCGGCAGTGAAATAAAGAATGACGAGCCCGGTCATCGACGGTGTCACCACATCAGCGCGGAACGCCTCAACCGCAATTTGTTCATCCGCACTTAAGCCCAATGTGGCCACCGCTGCATCCTTTCGCTATCGTGTCGAACGAGCGATATGGGGCGGGCGTAGCAATAATGCCAGCCCTTCAAGTAGCGCTTGCCGCACCCATACTTCAATGCTAA
>JANOPV010000141.1:0-3621 GCA_031422035.1 Sphingomonas sp.
TCCTGCGCCGACGTCAAAATGGGCGGGGCCGAACTGGTCAACGAAGATGAACGGCCCGACCATGGTGCGGGGGCGCGACGGGAGCGTGCGGCGGACGGTGAACGCACCGAGGTCGTGGGAGGTGGGGGTGATGATTTGCATGGTCAGTAGTGGTTTTGCGCCTTGGCGTTCAATACGTCACTCAAAATTGTAGCGAGGTCGGGCGGAAACACATTCTCGGTCGCGCTACGTAAGGCTTCGATAGACCACCATTCGTGATGCCGCATGACTGCTTTCTCGGAAGCAGTGTGACCGCTCTGGTCGATTGCCCGCGAAGCCACACGAATGGCAAAATATCGTTCCACGGCATGAACCGGTTCACCGGCAAAGGTAACGAAATCGGATTCGCGTTCAGCGACCACATGGCCGGGATCGGCATCAATACCGGTTTCCTCGCGCAGTTCTCGGCGTGCGGCATCGCCGAAGCTCTCGCCAGCATCGACTTCGCCGCCCGCAGTGGCCCACAATGGTGGACGGTCAGTTGGAGTGAATCGGAACAATAGCAGATGATCGTCGGGGTCGATGACCAACAGTCGTGCTGCAAAGCGGTCGCGCCTGACGCTCACTCCGCCGGCGACGCTTCTTGTGGGGTTTGGGCCTTGATCGCCAGCGCGTGGACCCGTTCCCCCGGCAGATCGCCCAGCGCGCGATTGACCATGCGCTGGCGTTCGAGGCGGGAGACGCCGGTGAAGGCGGCGCTCTCGATGGCGACGCTGAAGTGCGATTCTCCGCTGCCGTCGTCGCCGCTGTGGCCGTGGTGGCTGGCGCTGTCGTTGGTGACGGCGATGGCGGCATCGGGGAAGGCGGCGCTGAGCAGCGCTTCCATTTCGATGTGGACTGGACCTTTGCTGTTCATGCCCCCATTTGGACGGCTCTAGCCGTTATGACAACCGACCCGCTCCCGCCTCGATCCCGCTTCCATGGCCGTGTGCCGGGCGACCGCCCGTGCGCGCACACTGGCTGCGACGAGCACGGCGAGTTCCGGGCACCGGGATACCGCTCCTCTGGCTTTGACGGGCCGGGCGACTATCGCTGGCTGTGTCTGGAGCATGTGCGGGATTTCAACACCCGCTATAATTTCTTCAACGGGATGAGCGCGGAGGAGATTGTCGCGGCGCAATCCCCCTATGGCGGCTGGGAAACTGAGACGCGAGCATTTACCCACGGCGGGGCCAATATGCCGCCCAAATGGGCCGATTTCAAAGACCCGATGGACGCGCTCGGTGCTCGTTTTGCAGGGGTGAAGCGCGAGGCGACGGCGCGGGCGGCGGGGGTCGATCCGATGACGGCAAAGGCGCTCGCTGTGCTCGGCCTCGAACCCGGCTCTGATCTGCGCAGCATCCGGCAGGCCTATTCAGACGGCGTCCGCCGCTATCACCCCGACCGCAATGGCGGCGACCGGCGGCATGAGGCGAAGTTGCAGGCGGTGCTGGAGGCGTGGGCGCATTTGCGGACGAAGGTTCGCTAGCGGACGTCATAGGCCCGGGAAATCGACCTCTACGTCACCTTCATGAGCTGTGAGGCCCACATCATCAGGCCAGCCACCGCATAATCGCGAGGTTGATCGGCGGTGCATAGACCGTTTCACCCGACCCAATGCGTTTAGCTGCCATGTACTGCGTCAGTATTTTGGCAAAATCTCGAGCTACAAAAGAAGTAGAAGAATTCGCGCATCACGAAATCTCATCAAGACCTAGCTGAGACACTGAACATTCGTCGTGATAAACTGTGATCCATCTGGACGATTTTGCGTCGAGCGATAAACACATGCGGGGGCTCGCTGGGCACCGGTACCGCAATATGCTGTTCCGTCGACAACACCGCCACGTTCGATGCATTCGCTAACCGTCAACGGAGCAACCCCTCCTCCGGCGTTCTGCCCACCGCGCACATCCGTCCCGCCAGCGCCGCCGGGGCGTGGGCGGTTGACCCGGCGCTGCGGCTGAGCTGTTGCGCCACCAGTCGTGGTGCCTGTCGTCGCTGACTGGCCAGTCGATCCGCTCCCCGAGCCTTGCGCAAACGCAGGCGTTTCTGCGGCGCCCAGATAAAAGGAACCGCCGCCGAACACGGCCACCATTGCGGCCGCACCGAATTTGAGAGAATGCATCATCGTCTTGGTTCCTCGTTGGTCATTGGTCTTGCTGATTTATGCAGAGCCGCCGACGCTCGAAGACTGTGGTGCCATTCTGTAACACTACCGCCAAAATTGCGCAGCGTGACCGAGGCGTCTTCATCATTTCAGCGAAACTAAAATGACCAGCGGGAGCGCTAGCGGAGTGAGGTGATACAGGTATCTCGTCTATCCGTAAGCGGCTGACCGTCCGGCGACGTGCCATGGTAAACGACCGAGCAGATCTGGCCACCGCCATCCGGTCCGTTGAGCCGCGGACAAGTGATGCCTCCCACTGCGATCACTTGTCCCCCTAGAGAGGTGCACTCAGCAGCAGTCAGCGCAACACTACCCGGGCCTGGTCCCACCCCTGGGCCAACTTGTCCGCCGGTGCCGCCAGGTGGAACTCTCACACCATTTGCCGGTCGCACAACGGTTGGACGACGGGTCTGCCTCTCTGTCGTTGTCGTTGCTGGCTGAGCCCTTGTGCCTGCGGTTTGAGCTGCGGTTGCCTGCGCAAAGGCGGGTGACTGAGCCGCACCGAGATAGAAGGAGCCACCACCGATAATTGTCGCGATGGCAGCCAGGCCGAATTTGAGAGAATGCCGCATATGTTTCGCTCCAAACGCCTAATAACACAGTAGGCTACGACGAGATTGCGAACTATGCAATCATGCGCGGCCAGCACGAGCAGACCTAATAGAGGCCATCATCGGCACCGCTATGCGCTGCGTCACAGCGCAGCAAATTTCCGCGCCATCAGCCAGCCACCCTTGCGCCCCCCGCCCCCGTCGCCCTATGGCCCTGCTTCACGTTAACGTAAGAGTAGCCGATGACCGACATCCCCAATATCCAGCCCGATAGCCGCAGCGCCACGGTGCTGCCTGCGCCTGATAAGAGCGTCAGCGTGCGCGATGTATTCGGCATCGACATTGATTGGGAAGTGCCGGCATTCAGCGAAGCTGATGAGCGCGTGCCCGATTTTGATCCGGCCTATGTGTTTGATGGCGACACGACACTGGCGATCCTGGCGGGCTTTGCGCACAACCGCCGGGTGATGGTGCAGGGCTATCACGGCACCGGCAAATCGACGCATATTGAACAAGTCGCAGCGCGGCTGAACTGGCCGTGCATCCGCATCAACCTCGACAGCCATATCAGCCGCATCGACCTGGTCGGGCGCGATGCGATCATCGTGCGCGATGGCAAGCAGGTGACCGAGTTCAAGGAAGGGCTGCTGCCGTGGGCGCTGCAGACCCCGACGGCCTTGGTGTTTGACGAATATGATGCGGGCCGCCCCGACGTGATGTTCGTGATCCAGCGGGTGCTGGAAGCGGACGGGAAGCTGACGCTGCTTGACCAAAACCGGGTGATCCGCGCCAATCCGTGGTTCCGCCTGTTTGCCACCGCCAACACGGTTGGTCTGGGTGACACTACCGGGCTCTATCATGGCACGCAGCAGATCAACCAGG
>JANOPV010000142.1:0-5847 GCA_031422035.1 Sphingomonas sp.
AAACGCAGGCGTTGGTGCTTCGCCAAGCCACCGCCCCTTGGGGGAGGGACTAGACAGGTGACCCGCTGCCGAAAAACACTCGCACCGCGCGCGCACCGGCGTATAGCGACGTATATGCATGGCGAAATACGGACAGATAGAAGGATCGGTTAAGGGTATGGGATCGTTCAAGGGCGTACAGCCCATTACCTATGGCGGGCGCGAAATGTGGCCGCTGATCGAAGGCGGCAAGGGCGTTTCGGCGACCAACCACGCCAGTTCGGGCGCGTGGGCAGCGGCGGGCGGCATCGGCACGGTCAGCGCGGTAAACGCCGACAGCTATGATGATAATGGCGATTTCATCCCCCAGGTGTTCCACGGCGCAACTCGCGGCGAACGCCACCAAGAGCTGATCGAATACGGCATTCGCGGCGGCGTGACCCAAGTGAAACGCGCGCATGATATTGCGGGCGGTCGCGGCGCGATCAACATCAACGTGCTGTGGGAAATGGGCGGCGCGCAACCGATTCTGGAGGGCATATTGGCGCAGACGCGCGGCCTCGTCACGGGAGTTACCTGCGGCGCGGGGATGCCGTATAAATTGTCCGAAATCGCGGCCCGGCACCGGGTTTATTATCTGCCGATCATCAGTTCGGCGCGGGCGTTTCGCGCGCTGTGGAAGCGCGCTTATCACAAGGTGCCGGAGTGGTTGGGCGCGGTGGTGTATGAGGATCCGTGGCTGGCGGGTGGGCATAATGGCCTGTCCAACGCCGAAGATCCGCTGGTCCCGCAAGACCCCTATCCCCGGGTCAAGGCGCTGCGCGAAACGATGCGCGCCGAGGGGGTCAGCGAGGATGTGCCGATTGTCATGGCGGGCGGGGTCTGGGCCTTGCGCGAATGGGAGCATTGGATCGACAATCCCGAGATTGGCCTCATCACCTTCCAGTTCGGCACTCGCCCGCTGTTGACGGTGGAAAGTCCGATCCCGCAGGGGTGGAAGGACGCGCTGCGCACCATCGCGCCGGGCGATGTGCTGCTCCACAAATTTTCGCCGACGGGATTCTATTCCTCCGCCGTGCGCAATCCGTTTTTGCGGACGCTGGAGGCGCGGTCAGAGCGGCAGATCGCGTTCGGCAAAACTGAAAGCCCGGAAACGCCGGTGCGGCTGGAGGCGGAACGCAAGAAATTTTGGGTGAGCGCCGAGGCCTATGCTCAGGCGCAGGGGTGGATGGCGCAGGGCTTTGGCAGCGCGTTGAAAACCCCTGATGATACGCTGGTGTTCGTGGGGGCGGAGGAGCGCGAGCGCATCCACACCGACCAGACCGAGTGCATGGGGTGCCTGTCGCACTGCGCCTTTTCCTCATGGAAAGACCATGATGATTTCACCACCGGCTACCTCGCCGACCCGCGCAGTTTCTGTATCCAAAAGGCACTACAGAATATCGCGCACGGCGCACCGATTGACGAGAATCTGATGTTTGCCGGGCATGCGGCGTTCCGGTTTCAGCAGGACCCGTTTTACTCGAACAACTTCACGCCGACGGTGAAGGAATTGATGGACCGGATACTGACGGGGGATTGATGTCCCTCTCCTCGGCATCCCGGACCTGATCCGGGGCAGGGAGAGGGGATCTTTTCTGCTTCCCCTAGCGCAGGCGCTAGCGGATAGGCCCTCGCCAACTCGGCCTGGGTAGACAAGCTGCCAAGGCTGCGTATCCTTTCCCTGGAGGGAGAGGATCGCGATTAGAGCGAAAATTGACAAACTTTGCCATAAGCGCGTAAATGCAGGTCAAGGAGTGACGTTATGGCAACAATGAATGTTTCTCTCCCCGATCAAATGAAGCAATGGGTCGAAGGGCAAACGCAAACCGGGCGATATGGCAACGCCAGCGATTATGTCCGTGATCTGATCCGCCGGGATCAGGAGCGGGCTGCGAAAATAGCGAATATGGACAGGCTGGTTGAAGAGGGCTTGGCCAGCGGTATCAGCGATAGATCGCTTGATGACATCTGGCAAAGTGCATTGAAGGCATCAGGATTGAAGCCCGAATGAGTGGCTATCGCTTGACTGGCGACGCCGACGCAGACCTGTTCGACTTATTTGTTTACGGCATCGAGCAGTTCGGTCTGAGCAAAGCTCAAGCCTATCGTGAAGCGCTATCGACAACATTTGAGCGCATTACTGAATACCCCAGGGCGGTGCGCGTTCGCGAAGAAATGCCGATACCGATGCGCGTGCATCGACACGGCTCGCACATGATCGTGTATAAGATCGAAAGCGACGACACAGTGCTGATCGTCCGCATTCGCCACAGCCGCGAGGATTGGCTCACGAACAGCTAATCCATATCCCACGCCCGTTCGCCGTGGCTGGCGATGTCGAGCCCTTCGCGTTCTTCGTCCGGGGTGACGCGCATGGGGAGGACCAGCGAGACGGCATAGCCCGCGATCAGGGTCGCGATGCCCGACCAGGCGGCGACGGCGCCGATGGCGATGGCCTGGGTCAATAACTGCCCACCCATAGTGACGCCCTCTGCATAGCCGGTGCCGCCAAGGTCGGGCGACATGAAGATGGCGACCATCAGCGAGCCCAAGATGCCGCCGACGCCGTGGACCGCGAACACATCCAGACTGTCGTCGATCTTGAAGCGAAAGCGGATGATCTGGACCGCGTAAAAGCAGGCCAGGCTGCCAACCACGCCCATGATGATGGCCGGGCCGATGCCGATGAACCCGGCCGCCGGAGTGACGGTGGCGAGGCCGGCGATGGCGCCGGTGGCGATGCCGATGGTGGTGGATTTGCCGACCTTGATCCGCTCAACGATGATCCAGACCAGCGCGGCGGCGCAGGCGGCGACGTGGGTGGCGAGGATGGCGGACGCGGCATCATCGCTCGCGCCCAGCGCTGAGCCACCGTTAAAGCCGAACCAGCCGACCCACAGCATCCCCGCGCCCGCGAGGGTGAGCGCCGGGCTGTGCGGGA
The DNA here is from genome assembly GCA_031422035.1 of Sphingomonas sp. Taxonomy (GTDB): domain Bacteria; phylum Pseudomonadota; class Alphaproteobacteria; order Sphingomonadales; family Sphingomonadaceae; genus Sphingopyxis. Next base: position 2,963 of record JANOPV010000142.1, read on the forward strand.
GCATCAGATGGCCGGGCCAGCCGCGCCGTTTGCCGACCATGATCGCGGCGACCAGCGCCGAGACGCCCGCGGTGGTGTGGACGACAATGCCGCCCGCAAAATCAACCGCGCCGAGTACCGCGAGCCAGCCGCCGCCCCACATCCAGTGGGTGACGGGGACATAAACGAACAGCACCCACAGGCCGGTGAACGCCATTAGCCAGCCAAAACGGACGCGCTCCACCAACGCACCGACGATTAGCGCGGGCGTAATGATCGCAAAGGTCATCTGGAACAGGGCAAAGGCAGTTTCGGGGATGGTCGTATCCTCCCGCACCGTCGCCATATTGTTGAGCCACAGGTTGAGCGGGCCGCCAATCCAGCCACCATTGCCATCGGAGAAAGCGAGGCTGTAGCCAACCGCGATCCAGATCAGGCTGGCAAGGCCGGCAATCGCGAAACAGTGCATCAGCACCGACAGGAAATTCTTTGACCGCACCAGGCCGCCATAGAATAGGGCGAGGCCGGGCAGGGTCATGAACAGGACCAGCGCGGAGGCGGTGAGGAGCCAGGCGGTATCACCGCTATCGCCAAAGATGATGGTTTCTGCGGGAGCGGCAAGCGCGGGAGATGTTACGGACAGGGCCAATATTCCCGCCGCCATGAGTCTATGGTTCATCATCCCTGCGTCCCCCCGTTATCGTTGCCGGCCGATTATTCGGCCTTGCGCGTTACATCCAGCCTTCGAGCACTTGATCGGGCGGCCGGTGGCCGTCAACCCAGGCGCGGATATTGGCGATGACCCGCGCGCCCGAAGCCTCTCGCCCCTCGAACGTGGCGGAGCCCATGTGCGGCAGCAGCACGACATTGTCGAGCGCCGACAGGCGCGGGTCAACCGCCGGTTCGTGGCTGAACACATCGAGCCCGGCCCCGGCAAGGCGGCCATGGGTGAGGGCATCGACCAGCGCGGCCTCGTCGCAAATCTCGCCGCGGGCGGTGTTGATAAGATAGGCGGTGGGCTTCATTGTCGCGATCCGGGCGGCATTGATGAGTTCGTGCGTTTCGGCGGTGTGCGGGCAATGTATGCTCACAATGTCGGCGATGCGCAGCAGCGTGTCAGGCACCGGGTGCCACGTCGCACCGAGCTCCTCCTCGACACTCAGCGGGAGGCGGTGGCGGTTGTGGTAATGGATGGAGAGGCCGAACGCCTTGGCCCGCCGTGCAACCGCGCGGCCGATGCGTCCCATGCCGATGATGCCGAGCAATTTGCCGCCGACCCGGTGGCCGAGCATGTGCCCCGGGGTCCAGCCGCCCCACGCGCCGGAACGCACGACCTTGTCGCCCTCAGCCACGCGGCGCGGGACGGCGAGGATCAGCGCCATGGTGATGTCGGCGGTATCCTCGGTAAACACCCCCGGGGTGTTGGTGACGATGATCCCGCGTGCGCGCGCAGCAGCCAGGTCGATATGGTCGACGCCATTGCCGAAATTGGCGATCAGTTTCAGGTCCGGCCCGGCACTGGCCAGCATGGCGGCATTGAGGTCATCGGTCAGGGTCGGCACCAGCACGTCGCAGTCCTGCATCGCGGCGGTCAGCGCTGCCGGGCTGAACGGCGCATCGTCGGCAGACAGGGTAACCGCAAACAGCTCTGCCATGCGTGCCTCAACTGCTGGCAGCAGACGGCGGGTGACGGTGACGCGCGGGCGGCGCGGGCGGTCTTTTTCAGGGCTTTGGGCGGTGTCTGGCATGTGTCCCCGATAGAGACGCATAGTGCGAAGCCGTCAAGCGGGCGGGAGCGGCGCTTGTGCGCTGGCCGCGCTTTTGGCAGGGCGTGGTGATGAACGGGGTTATCAGGCGATTAACGATGCGTGGGCACAGCTTTCAGCGATCAACATATCCTCAGCTGCTGAGCATGGCGGCGCTGTTCGCGGTCGCCGCGCTGCTGTGGGCAGGCTTTGCTTTGCCGCAGGCGCAGGCACAGGCCAGCCGCCCACCCTATTGGGCGTCGATCACCCAGGTGCCGGCAATCATGCGGCGCGGGCCATCACGCGATATGCCCGCTTTGTGGCAATATGTCCGTGACGACCTGCCGGTGCGGGTAACCGCGGTCTATCAGGACTGGCGGCGGATAGAGGATCCCAATGGCACGGTCGGCTGGATGCATTCCCGCCTGCTGAGCGCGGCGCGCACCGCCATTGTCACCGGCAATCTGCGGGCGATGCGGGTCTCGCCAGACGCACGTAGCCCGGTTGCCTATCGCGCCGAACCCGGCGTCGTCGGCCGGATCAGCGATTGCGACAATGGCTGGTGCATGTTCGACGTCAAAGGCCGCGCCGGCTGGATCGAAGCCGACCATATCTGGGGCGACGAAGCGCCGTAGTGCGCGATCCCGAACGCGCAACGAGGCCCGGCATTGCTGCCGAGCCTCGCGCCGGGGGTTAGTTGAGGTTTACCAGAAGAAGCCGCGATAGACCCGGACCACCCGGCCACTGCGGGTATTAACCAGCAGCAGGTCATTATAGTGGCGGACATAGGTGTGGTGGTGGCCAGCGTGGGGTAGGCGCCAGCGGTCAACCCGGTTCACCTGATAGCGCGGACCCCAATAGCTGGAGCCGATGCTGACACCGACGGTGAATGGGCGATAGCGGAACGGCGCATCGAACCGCTGCGCACGATAGAGGCCGCGATGGCTGCGGCGGTGATCCTGCCAGTCTTCGCGATAGTCCTGCCGCGCATCGCGCACGTCACGGCGGCCATCGCGGACATCGCGGCGTTCGTCACGAATGTCGTCCCGGTCGCCCGAGCGAACAGCGCGATTGAGGTCGCGGCGGTCACCGCGCAGTTCGCGCTGTTCTTCGCGCACGTCCTGACGGTCGCGCCGCAGCTCGCGGTTCTGGGCATTGGCC
>JANOPV010000143.1:0-3584 GCA_031422035.1 Sphingomonas sp.
GGCAAGCGCCGGGACAGCCAACACAGTATCGGCGTCGATCAGGCTGCACCCGGTTTTGAAGTGGAGAACGCCGGGCGGGGTCGCGACAATTTCACCGCGCCGCCCAATCCTGGCGAGCAGGTCACACAGCGCCGTGGCCCCGGCATGGTTGGTGCGATCAGACAGGCCGATCAGCACGCGGTCGCCAAGCACCAGCACATCGCCGCCGTCAACATGGCCGTCTGTCAGTTGCAGCAGGACGACAAAATGCTGTTGGAGCGTCGGGAGGATCGTGGCGACCTCCCCTGCCCGGCGCGGCGCACCGGGGCGGAGCAGGATCGCGCCCACGGGAAAGGTCAGCGCTACGTCCTCAACGAACAGCGCGTCGGGGTAATTCTCCAGCGGCGGCAACACCTATTGCCAGCCCTGCTTCGCGCAGTGCCGCCACATAGGCTGCATGCTCGGCCAACACCGCATCATAGCTTGGCCCCGGCCCAGCCCCAGCCCGCAACCCATCCACCACCGACCGCCCCGGCGTGCGGACGATGGCATTGGTGAAGGCGAATGGATTCGTCAGAGCATCAGCGCCCAGCGCCACACAGTGCCTTCATCGGGATCGATGCTCTCACCCGCCCGAACAAACCCGTTGGTCGTGAGCACGGCCGTCGATGCATTGATTTGGGGCAACGTGTGAGCGACCACGAGTTGTGCGCCTGCGCTGCGCGCAATGCCCACCATTGCGGCAGCTATCGCTGTTGCAACGCCAGTCCCTTCGTGCGCCGGAAAGGTTAGATAGCCGATCTCCACCGCGCCGCCGCCGTCTAAGCCGCCCTTGAACCCGCCAAAGCCCACCGGAACATCGCCGCGCCAACCGACATAACCGCACCATGGCGGCACATGCGATTGATTCGCGATGGTTGCCATTGGTGCAGCGAACTGCCCGGTTACTGCAGGATCGCTCAGGTCGGCCTCTCCGGCAACCGGGCGAAGGATCAGCTGAATGGCACCTACCCCTTCTTCAAATGCCGCCGCCCAAGCAGCTCGGCGATCTGCACTGCGTTCAGCGCCGCGCCCTTACGCAGATTATCGGACACGCACCACAGGGCCAGACCGTTGTCGGTAGTCGGGTCTTCGCGGACGCGGCTGACAAAGGTGGCGTCGTCGCCCGCCGCTTCGACCGGGGTCGTATAGCCGCCGTCTTCGCGCTTATCGATCAGCATGACGCCGGGGGCTTCGCGGAGTAGCGTCTGCGCATCCTCCGCGGATAATTCCCGTTCGAGCTCGATATTGATCGATTCCGAATGGCCGACAAACACCGGCACCCGCACGCAGGTGGCGTGGACCTTGATCTTGGCTCCCAGGATCTTCTTGGTCTCCACCACCATCTTCCATTCTTCCTTGGTCGATCCATCGTCGAGGAAGCTGTCGATATGCGGGATAACGTTGAAGGCGATCTGCTTGGTGAAGGTGCTGATCCGCTTTTCATCATTGACGAAAATGGCGCGGGTCTGTTCAAACAGCTCGTCCATCCCGGCTTTACCGGCGCCCGACACCGACTGATAGGTGGCGACGACGATGCGGGTGATGGTTGCGGCATCATGGATCGGTTTCAGCGCCACCACCATCTGCGCGGTTGAGCAATTGGGGTTGGCGATGATGTTTTTAGCGGCATAGCCGTCAATGGCGTCCGGGTTCACCTCTGGCACGATCAGCGGCACATCGGGGTCCATGCGGTAGAGCGAGCTATTGTCGATGACAACGCACCCAGCTGCGGCAAAAATGGGCGCGTAAATCTTGGTCGCTTCGGAGCCGATGGCGAACAGGGCAATGTCCCACCCGGCGGGATCGAAATGCTCGATATTCTGGCTTTTGACGGTTTTGCCAGTGTCGCCCAGCTCAATGGTTTCGCCAACCGACCGCGACGAGGCGACGGCGGCGAATTCATCAATCGGAAACCCCCGGTCAAACAGGATATTGACCATTTCGCGGCCCACACTGCCGGTGGCACCTGCGACGACGACCCGATAGCCCATGCTTTTTTCCTTCATACTTCACTATGCGAAAGGGGCCGGAACCCCGCGGTCCCGACCCCTTTCATGCTGTCTGGATGACAGACGCGAAAAGCGAGACCTAGTCGGCTGCTTGCGCTTCGGTCGTGTTAACGTGATCGCGGCGTTCAGCGATCCGCGCCGATTTGCCGCGGCGACCGCGCAGATAATAGAGTTTCGCACGACGCACCGCGCCCTTGCGGACCACGGTAATGCTGTCGATATTTGGCGAATAGAGCGGGAAAACGCGCTCAACACCTTCGCCGAACGAAATTTTCCGCACGGTAAAGTTGGAGCCCATCGCCTTGTTCGAGCGCGCGATGCACACGCCCTCATAATTTTGAACGCGGCTGCGTTCGCCTTCGACCACCTTCACGCCGACGCGCAGGGTGTCGCCAGGGCGGAAATTTGGGATGGCACGGGCTGCGATGGCTTTCGCAACTTCTTCGGCCTCAATCGTCTGCAGGAGGTTCATGCCTCGTCCTTTTCTCACGCCGCGCGCCAGAGGCAGGTCGGTCCCGAGCGTCCATATGACGCTCCCAAAGGTCCGGCCTGCGTAACCGTGTGTCGATTTCCGACTGGCTTTTACGCCAAGCGGCAATCTTCGCATGATCCCCCGATCGCAGCACTTCAGGGATCGTGCGCCCTTCCCATGATTGAGGTCGGGTATAATGCGGATATTCAAGGAGGCCGTTCTCAAACGACTCCTCAACCCCACTGGAAGCCGCGCCCATTACGCCGGGAAGCAACCGAATGCAAGCATCGAGCAGCATCAGCGCGCCCATCTCCCCCCCGCTCAGCACGATGTCGCCCATGCTGACCTGTTCGATGTCGGGCCGCGCCTCGAACAGGCGCTCGTCAAACCCCTCGAACCGGCCGCACAGGATGATCGCGCCCGGGCCAGCAGCGAGAGTGCGGATACGCGCCTGAGTGATGGGTTTGCCGCGCGGGGTCATGGCAAGGATGGGCAGGTTTGTGGGCGCAGCATCCACCGCCGCCGCTAGCACATCCGCGCGCAACACCATCCCCGCCCCGCCGCCAGCGGGCGTATCGTCAACGCTCTTGTGCTTGTCCGTCGCAAAGTCGCGGATGTTGGTTGCCTGACATGACCAGGCCCCCTCCTCCAGTGCGCGCCCGGCAAGACTATGGCCCAACGGCCCGGGAAACATTTCAGGGTAGAGCGTGAGGATGTGGGCGGCGAAGGTCATTGCTTTCGACGATACAACCAAAGCGCAATTGCAGCCCCTGCTGGTATCGGTACGGTAACTGCCAATGGCCAACCATATAGCATGAGCAGCACTTCGTTAGGTTCAGCGCCTTCTGTCATACTTCCAAACTCAAAACCGAACCCGACCCAGAATACGAAAAACAAGTAAACTGCGATCCAAATTACCAAAAATAAGAGTGCGGTAATCCATGGCTTACAGACATGAAGTAGGCCGAGCGCGATGATAGCAGACAACACGCCGAGGCCTAACCAAAACGCTGCGAATCCGGCGAGCCAAAGATATGTGATTGAGGACCAAGTCTCGATCACACCGTCCAATTCTCAACCTT
>JANOPV010000144.1:0-10532 GCA_031422035.1 Sphingomonas sp.
GCCGTTCATTGAAACGGAAAAGGCCGACACCGCGCTGACCATCTATGCGGCGACGAAAAAGGCCAATGAATCGATGGCGCATGCCTATGCCCATCTGTGGAATTTGCCGACGACGATGTTCCGCTTTTTCACCGTTTACGGCCCGTGGGGCCGCCCCGATCTGGCGCTGTATAAATTCGTCGATGCGATGCTCGATGGCCGGGCCATCGACATTTACAATCATGGCGACATGTATCGCGACTTCACCTTTGTCGAAGATCTGGTGCGGGCCATCCGGCTGTTGATCGATGCGGTGCCGGAACGCCCCGCATCGGCGGCCGACATTGCGGAGGGCGACTCGCTCAGCCCGGTTGCGCCTTACCGGATCGTCAATATCGGCAATTCGACCAAGGTTCGGCTGATGGATTTCATCGAAGCCATCGAGGATGAATTGGGCATCAAGGCAAAGCGCAATTATATGCCGATGCAGATGGGTGATGTGCCCGCGACCTGGGCCGATGCGTCGCTGCTCCAGCGGCTGACCGGGTTCAAACCAGAGACTGATGTGCGCGAAGGCATCGCCAAATTTGTCGCCTGGTACCGCGATTATTACGGGCGTTGAGGGCATGACTGAGCGATTGCGCGTCCTGTCGGTGTTCGGCACCCGGCCAGAGGCGATCAAGATGGCCCCGCTGGTCCAGGCGCTAGCCGCAGCGGCGCATATCGACGCGCGGGTGTGTGTGACCGCGCAGCACCGCGAAATGCTCGATCAGGTGCTGAGCCTGTTTGCGATTACGCCGGATTACGACCTTAATCTGATGAAGCCAGGTCAGGACCTGACCGACATTACGGCGGCAGTGCTGGCGGGATTGCGGCCGGTGCTGGCGGAGTTCCAGCCGGACCTGCTGCTGGTGCACGGCGATACGACGACGACATTATCAGCGTCGCTCGCCGCTTATTATGCGCGCGTTGCGGTTGGCCATGTTGAGGCGGGATTACGCACCGGTAATATCTACTCGCCGTGGCCGGAGGAAATTAACCGTCGGGTGACGGGCGCGCTGACGACGCTGCATTTTGCCCCGACGCCGCAGTCGCGGGCGAACCTGCTGGCCGAGGGGGTGGCGGATGCGGCGATCACCGTGACCGGCAATACGGTGATCGACGCGCTGCAACAGGTGGTCGCGCGGGTTGCTGCAGACCCGGGGATGGACGCCGAAATGGCGGCGCGGTTCGGGCTAGACCCCGCCAAGCGGATGATCCTGGTCACCGGCCACCGCCGCGAGAGTTTTGGCGGTGGCTTCGATCGCATTTGCGCCGCGCTCGCGCAGATTGCCGAACGCCCGGATGTCGAGATTGTCTATCCAGTGCACCTCAACCCCAATGTCCGCGGGCCGGTGGAGGCGCAATTATCTGGCCGGGCCAATGTCCACCTGATCGCGCCGCAGGATTATCTGCCGTTTCTGTATTTGATGAACCGGTCCACCCTGATCCTGACCGACAGCGGCGGGGTGCAGGAAGAAGCGCCGTCGCTGGGCAAGCCAGTGCTGGTGATGCGCGATACGACCGAGCGCCCCGAAGCGGTGGCGGCGGGCACGGTGCGGCTGGTCGGCACTGATGCGGCGCTGATTGTCAGTGCGGTCAACGACTTGCTCGATGACCAGGCCGCCTATGAAGCCATGAGTTTTGCGCATAATCCTTATGGGGATGGTAAGGCCTGTGCGCGTATTATCGCCGCGATTGCTGCGTGGGCAGCGGCACGGCCGCAGAGGGACAGCGCTTTGGCGCCGGGAGCATAGTGAGCGACGTGGGCGGGCAGTTTTCGAGAATTTCGGTGATTGGCCTCGGCTATATCGGGCTGCCGACGGCGGCGATGTTTGCTTCGCGCCGGTTGCAGGTCATCGGCGTTGATGTGAACCCGCACGCGGTCGACACGATCAACCGCGGTGAAATCCATATCGTCGAACCCGACCTCGACATCGCCGTTCATGCGGCGGTGTCGGGCGGCTATCTGCGCGCGACATTAACCCCGGAACCCGCCGATGCGTTCCTGATTGCGGTGCCAACCCCGTTTAAGGGCGAGGATCACGAGCCTGACCTTGCCTATATCGAGGCGGCCTGTCTGGGGATCGCGCCGGTGCTCGCGCCCGGCAATCTGGTGGTGCTCGAATCGACGTCGCCCGTCGGCGCGACCGAACAGATGGCGGCGTGGCTGGCAGCAGCGCGGCCCGATCTGAGTTTTCCGCAAGACGCCGGTGAAGCGTCTGACATCCGCATCGCGCATTGTCCTGAGCGCGTTTTGCCCGGCAAGGTGATGCAGGAGCTGATCCACAATGACCGGGTGATCGGCGGGATGACGCCGCGCTGTTCGGCGCTGGCAGCATCGCTCTACGGCCTGTTTGTCGAAGGCGCGTGCGTGATTACCAATGCCCGCACCGCAGAGATGGCCAAGCTGACCGAAAACAGCTTCCGCGACGTCAACATCGCCTTTGCCAACGAACTGTCGATCCTGTGCGACCGGCTGGACATTGATGTGTGGGAACTGATCGCGCTGGCCAACCGGCATCCACGGGTCAACATTCTCCAGCCCGGCCCCGGCGTCGGCGGGCATTGCATTGCCGTCGATCCATGGTTCATCGTTGCCAGTGCGCCCGACCACGCCCGGCTGATCCGCACCGCGCGTGAGGTCAATGACAGCAAGCCGCATTGGGTGCTGGACAAGGTTGCTGGTGCGCTGGCCGATTGGGCCGCGATCAGCGGGCGGGCAGCGAATGACGCGCGCATCGCCTGCTACGGACTGGCCTTCAAACCCGATATTGACGATCTGCGCGAAAGCCCGGCGCTGGCCATCGCGGGTGCGCTCAACGCGCGCTATCCCGGCCGGGTGGTGGCGGTTGAACCCAATATTTCCGAACTGCCACCATCGCTGGCGGGCGCTGAACTGGTTGACTATGCGGCAGCGGCCAGCGCGGACATTCATGTTTTGCTGGTCGACCACCGCCAGTTCAAGGGTCAGCTGCGACCAGCTGGCGCAGTGGTGGATACACGCGGCGTATGGCCGGTCGAAGGGAAGCAGGCGTGATAACCAGTGTTGACCAGGTCCGCATTGCGGTCATCGGGCTTGGCTATGTCGGCCTGCCGCTGGCGGTGGAATTTGCCAAGGTCGGCCCGGTGGTCGGTTTTGACATCAACGCCGCCCGAATTGCGGCGCTGGGCAGCGGTGTCGATGAAACCCAGGAGGTTGAGCCAGCCGATTTGGCAGCGGCGACACAGCTGAGCTTCACCACCGCGCTCGACGACCTGCGCGCTTGCAATTTTTATGTCGTCACCGTGCCAACGCCGATTGATGCGCATAAACGCCCCGACCTGACCCCGCTGATCCGCGCATCGGAAACCGTGGGCAAAGTGCTGAAGGCGGGTGACATCGTCGTCTACGAATCGACTGTCTATCCCGGCGCGACCGAGGAGGATTGCGTGCCGGTGCTGGAACGCGTGTCAGGCCTGACGTTCAACCGCGATTTCTTTGTCGGCTACAGCCCTGAACGGATCAACCCGGGGGACAAGACGCATCGGCTGCCTGACATCCGCAAAGTCACCTCCGGCTCGACGCCCGACGTGGCCGAGCTGGTCGACGCGACCTATCGCCGGATCATCACGGCGGGCACCCACAAGGCCGCATCGATCCGCGTTGCAGAGGCTGCCAAAGTGATCGAAAACACCCAGCGCGACCTCAACATCGCGCTCATCAACGAGCTGGCGATCATCTTTAACCGCATGGGCATTGATACCGAAGCGGTGCTGGCGGCGGCGGGGACCAAATGGAATTTCCTGCCGTTCCGCCCCGGGCTGGTCGGTGGCCACTGCATCGGCGTTGATCCCTATTATCTGACGCACAAGGCCGAAGCGATTGGCTATCACCCGCAGATCATCCTCGCCGGGCGGCGGCTGAACGATGGCATGGGGGCCTATGTCGCGGGGCAGCTGGTGCGGGCGATGATCGACCGGCGGATCCATGTGAAGGGCGCGCGGGTGCTGGTGATGGGACTGACGTTCAAGGAAAACTGCCCGGATTTGCGCAACACGCGCGTTGTTGATGTGGTCAGCGAGCTGACGGGCCTGGGCATCGACGTCGACGTCCACGACCCGTGGGCCGATACCGCTGAAGCCTATGCCGAATATGGGCTGACGCTGGCTGAAACCCCGGCGGCGGGCAGCTATGATGGCATCATCCTGGCCGTGGCCCATGATGAGTTTCGTAGCATGGGCGCGGACGCCATGCGCGCCTTTGGCAAGCCGGACCACGTCCTTTACGATCTCAAATATCTGTTGCCCGCCACCGACAGCGATATTCGCTTATAGTCGGCGCTTATAGTCGGCGCTGTTGGCCAGCGCTTGTAGCTGGAAAAGCCGGGCAATCGCCGCTAGGGCAGCGCCGCCGGAGCCTTATGCCGGGGCGAGTGAGTGCAAGCGACTATGTGCGGTATTTTTGGGATCGTTGACCTCGGGACTGCGCTGGGTAACGCCGTGCCGCTCGATGAGGCTCGTTTTCGCGCCGGTCTTGCTACCCTCGATCATCGCGGACCTGATGGCCAATATGCCGCGCGCGTCGACGACAATGTGCTGTTTGGCCACGCCCGGCTGTCGATCATCGACCTGAGTGACGACAGCAACCAGCCCTTTGGCCTCAGCGACCGTTACTGGCTCACCTATAATGGCGAGATTTTCAATTATATCGAACTGCGACAGGAGCTGGAGGCGCTCGGCGTCACCTTTCGCACCGCGGGTGATGTTGAGGTGCTGCTCCAGGCCTATATCCACTGGGGTCCGGAGTGCGTCAGCCGGTTCAACGGCATGTGGGCGTTCGCCATCTGGGACAAGCAGGAGCGGACCCTGTTCGCCTCTCGCGACCGGTTCGGGATCAAACCGTTCAACTATGCCGAGGTCGACGGGCAATTGCTGTTGGCGTCCGAGATTAAGGCGATGCTCGCCTATCACCCCGCGCTCGCCGAACCCGATTACAACATGATCGCCAATTTCTGCCGTACTTCGGTTGGCGCGCAGCACGAACAGACGTGGTTCAAGCGGGTCAAGCGGCTGATGCCAGGCACCAACATGCTGGTGAAAGACGGACGGATGACGCTTCACCGCTATTGGGATTACCCGACCGAGGCGCGCACCGACCTGAGTTTTGAGGACGCCCGCGACCAGTATCGGGCGCTGTTCGACGATGCGGTGCGTATCCGCATGCGCAGCGATGTGCCGCTGGGTATCACGCTGTCTGGCGGCGTCGATTCCAACTCGATCATCTATGCGATGCAGGCCGCCGACCCCAGCCCGCATTATTGTCTGACCTCGCGGTTCCGCCCCAGTGAGGCGCTAACCCAGGACGCGACGATCTTTGTCGATGGCACCCGCGCTATCGACGAATCGCTTACCGCACAGCGCGTGGCGGCTGAGCTTGGCCTCAAGTCGGAAATGGTCGATACGGACTATGGCGATATTGTCGGTGCGGTCAGCCAGATCATCCGGCACCTTGAGAGCGGGAATAGCGCCCCGGCGGTGATCCCGCTGATGCAGCTCCATGGCCATGCGCGCAAGCACATGACCGTGGTGATGGACGGGCAGGGTGCCGACGAACTGCTTGGTGGATATATCACATCAGTTTTCTGGTCGGCGCAGGGCGATCTGTTGCGGGCCGGGCGGTTCACCGATTTTCGCAGCGCGCTGGCGGAATATCGCAAGACCTATACGCTGCGGACCAGCACCTTGATGGCGCTGCGCTATGCCAGCAATGGCATCCCGCTGATGACCGCGCTGCAACAGAAATGGAGCGGGCTTGACGCGGTCTATGGGCCGCAATTGCGCGATGGCTATCACCGGCTCTCCGACTATCCCGATGTCCCGCACGCTGCGAACGAAAACGGGCTGGCCCAAATGCTGCGCCGCCAGCATAGCGGCGGCCTCGTCAACCTGCTGCATTATGGCGATGCCATTTCGATGGCGAACAGCCTCGAGGCACGGATGCCGTTTCTCGATCACCGGCTGGTGGAATTTGTCTGGCCATTGCCCGGTGATTACAAAGTCCGCTTGGGCATGGGCAAAGTGCTGCACCGTGAGGCGATGCGTGGGCTGGTCCCCGACGACATTCTGAATGATCGCAACAAGCATGGTTTTACGACGCCGATCAGCCGCCAGTTTCGCCGCGATGCCCCCGATGGCAACGGTCCGCTGGACGTGCTGATGAGCGAGCGCTGTCTGGCCCGTGGCCTGTTTGACCGAACCGGTTTGTCGGCGGTGATCGCTGAGCATCGGGCGGAAGCAAAAGACCATGGCCCGCTCTTGTTCAGGCTGCTGAGCACCGAATTATGGTTCCGTGCCTTTGTCGATGCCGCATAGGCACAGACGGTCAGCCGAGCGCATCCACATGCACCAGCCCATATTCGTGGCCGCTCTCTGACACGTAAAAGATGCGATAGCCCGCGCCGCGCAATCGTTCGATCTGGCCTTCCGTGCGCTGGTTGGGGATGTCGTACATGCGGTGATGGAATTCGACCAGCAGCTGCGCCGGGCGCACCTCGCCGGCGATCAGATCATCGAGCACCGCATATTCAAAACCCTCAATATCCATTTTGAGGACATCGGGGACGGCGGTGCCCAGCTCGGCGATGATCGTGCTCAGCCGTTTCACCGGTGCGCGGACGGCCTGTGCCCGGTCGGACAGCGGTGCGGGTTGCGCCGAGAAGGACACGTTGACGTCCTTTTCCGGTGCGAAAAATTCGGCTTCGCCATCTTCGGCGGCCAGCCCGATGCCGTGGAAATGAAAGCCGGCGGGCAGCGTCTGTTGCGCAATCCACGCCCCGCAGCGCGGCGTCGGGTCAAACGCATGGACGGTCGCGTCAAAGCTGGCGATGGCGGCGAGGTCAAAGCTGATATCCTCCCCCACACCGAACGCATAGATGAGCGGCTTGGCCGGGGTCTGGTGCGTCAACAGCGGCCAGCCGCCATAGTCGGTGCCCAGCACTTTAAACGGCAGGGTAATCTCTGCTTTGTGCAATGGAGGCCGGAGGATGCGGCGGGCGATGGATTTGAGTTGCGCGATCATGCGGCGGCCACTGCCCGAATTTGCCACTGTCGACAAGCCGGAGCGGCCCATGCTTGCGCCGACGGTGCCCGCCGCTTAAGGCTCGTCCGCGTCCAACCGGGGTTATAATGGCCCAGCAGTGCGAAGCTTTCCACCAGCGTATGCCCCGAAAATCGCTCCTCATCCTGCAAGGCCAGTTGGCCGAATATCGCCGCCCGGTGTTTAATCGGCTGGCGGATCATTATGATGTGGTGGTGGCGCATTCCGGCAAGGTGATGGGGCGCGCTGGCGACCGCTTTACCGAGACGATCCTGCCGGTCGCGACCGTCGGCCCGTTTAAACTGCATCGTCCCTTTGCCATCCGCCGGTTGATGGCCCGGGCCAACGCGACGGTGGCGATGTTTGACCTTGGCTGGCTCAGCTATGTATTGCCCGCGTTCGACCCGTCCCGGCATGGCCGCTTCATCCTGTGGGGGCATCGGTATGGCGCGCGGGCCGCCGCTAACCGCCTTCGCGAAATTGTCATGCGCCGCGCCGATGCTGTGTTGATGTATGGCGATGAACATACGCCGCAAATGGTCGCAGCGGGGATTGATCCCGCCCGCATTTTTGTTGCGCCGAACACGATGGATGTCGCGAACCATCAGGATTGCAGCGACCACGCCAAAAGCAGCATCCTGTTTGTCGGGCGGTTGCAGGACCGCAAGCGGCTCGACCTCGCGCTCCAAAGTTTTGCCGCGATCATCGACCAAGTGCCTGCCAATCTGGTGTTTGACATCATCGGCGACGGCCCGCCGCGGGCTGGGCTGGAGGCGCTGGCGGCGCAGCTGGGCATCGCCGACCGGGTCCGGTTCCACGGCGCGATAACCGATGACGCCGTGCTCGCCCGCTATTTCGCCACCGCTTATGGCAATATTTCACCCGGCCCGGTCGGGCTGGCGGCGCTGCACAGCTTTGCCTTTGGCGTGCCGGTCGTTACGTTGCGCGACGGCTATCACGGTCCCGAATTTCACAATCTGGTCGATGGCCAGAATGCGATGATCGTCGATGCGGATGCTGATTTTGCCGCCGCGCTGCTGCGGTTGATCGCCGAACCGGGGCTGGCGCAGCGGCTCGGCGCTGCAGCCTATCGCCGCTATGCTGATGAGCGCAGCATCGACCGGATGATCGACGGATTTGTAAAGGCGATTGAAGCGCCATGACTTTCCGGGCAGGGGCGGAGCGGCGTTGGCTGGTCTGGCGGGCGAATTTGGGTTGGAGCGATTGGGCATGAAAGTGGTGCTTCTCTGCGGCGGACAGGGCACGCGCATTGGCGAAGTGACCGGCGGACTGTTGCCAAAGCCGCTGGTGCCGGTCGCCGGACGCCCGATTGTCTGGCACATCATGCAGGGCTTTGCGACGGCGGGCCATAAGGACTTCATCATCTGTGCCGGGCATCTGGGTGAGCGGATCAAGGAGTTTTTCTTCAATTACCGCATGCAGAATGCCGACATCCGCGTGAACACCGCGACCGGCGATGTCGAACTGCTTGGCGGTAGCAGCGAGGACTGGAATGTGCTTGTCGCCGATACTGGCGCTGAGACGATGACCGCGGGCCGCATCGCCCGCGTTGCCAAATATCTCGATGGTGATGCCCCGTTCTTCCTGACCTATGGCGACGGCGTTTCCGACGTCGACGTCAACGCGCTGCTCGCCTTCCATCAGGCGCACGGGAAACTTATCACCATAACGGGCGTTGCCCCGCCGGGCCGCTTTGGCGAGATGCACCTGGAGGGTGATCAGATCACCGAGATGATGGAAAAACCCGACCAAGTTGGCCGCTATATCAACGGCGGCTTCATGGTCGTCGAACGCGACTTTGTTGATCGCTATTGCGCAGTGCCGGGCTCCGCCGACATCATGCTGGAGCGCGCGCCAATGGAACAGGCGGCGCGCGACGGCGAGCTGATGATGTATCGCCACGACGGGTTCTGGCAGTGCATGGACACGATGCGCGATTGGGAATTGCTCAATAAGCTAGCGAAACAGGACCAGGTGCCGTGGGCATGATGGCCGAAATCGGCACTGCACTTGCGGGCAAACGGGTGCTGCTGACCGGGCATACCGGGTTCAAGGGCAGCTGGCTGGCGCTGTGGCTGCGGCAATTAGGCGCTGACGTCTATGGCCTCGCACTCGAACCGCCGACCACGCCATCGATGTTCGCGTTGTGCCGCATTGCTGAGGATATGGACCACCGGATCGGCGACATCCGTGACTATGCGGTGGTGCGCGCGCGGGTCGCCGACGTCCGGCCCGACCTGGTCATGCACCTCGCCGCGCAGCCGATTGTCCGGCAATCCTATGTCGATCCGCTGGAGACGATGGCCACCAACGTGATGGGCACCGCGCACGTGCTGGAGGCGGTCCGGTCGTGGGGCCAACACTGTGCCGTGGTCGTGGTGTCGTCGGACAAATGCTATGATAATCGCGGCTGGGTCTGGGGCTATCGCGAAAATGACCCGATGGGCGGCTCTGATCCCTATAGCGCCAGCAAGGGCGCAACCGAGCTGGTCACCAGTTCGTGGCGTGACAGTTTTTTTGGGGGCGACAGCGGCGTCAACCTCGCATCGGCGCGGGCGGGCAATGTCATCGGCGGCGGCGATTGGGCCGCGGACCGGATCATCCCCGATTGCATCCGCGCCTTTTGCGAGGGGCGCGGGGTGGAGCTGCGCAATCCGCGCGCTACCCGGCCGTGGCAGCATGTCCTCGAACCGCTGGGCGGCTATCTGCTGGTCGCCGCGCGGTTGCTGAGCGCGTCGCCAGAGCCCTATTGCACCGGCTGGAACTTCGGCCCGGCGGCGCGCGATGTCCGCCCGGTTGAGGATCTGGTGGGCATGATCGCGGGCCATTGGGGCAGCGATGCGGCGTGGAGCAAATCACCCGGCCCCCACCCCAAGGAGGCCGCCATATTGTCGCTCAATTGCGATAAGGCGGCGGCTGAGCTTGGCTGGCACCCGACCTGGTCGCTCGAAGCGATGATCGGCCATACAGCGGGCTGGTTTCAGGCGTGGCATAAAGGCGACGCCGATATGCGCGCCGTAACGATGGACCAGATTGCGGCCTTTGCAGCTGATGTCGGGTCCGGTGCGGCACCGCGCCGCTGATATGCGCATATTGCTGGTGATCGATGGGATGCACCCGCGCTCGGGTGGGCCGCCTGCGGTCATCGCGGGTTCGGCGCTGGCATTAGTCGCGCGGGGGCATGCGGTTACCGTCCTGTGCAGTGCAAAGACGGGGGATGAGGCGGTGGTCCGCACCACCTGGGCGGCGATGCTGGATGCCGGGGTGGCAATCCAGTTCTGCGCGCCCGAGGGGCTGGCTGGGATATTGGGTTTTGGTGGGCAGCAGGCGCTGATTACGGCGGCGGTGGCGGCGGCCGACGTGGTGCATCTGCACGGTGTCTGGAACCCGCTGCTGCTCGTCACCGGACGGATCG
>JANOPV010000145.1:0-2590 GCA_031422035.1 Sphingomonas sp.
TATGGCTGGGTCGGCGATGCGCGGATCAGTCGCCGTTTGCCCGATACGCTGGTGGTCGAGCTGGTCGAACGCGCTCCGGTGGCGGTCTGGCAGCATCGCGGGCAGCTAGCGCTTATCGATGATCGCGGCGAGGTGTTGGAGAATGTCGAGCCTGAATCAGCCGTCGGGCTGCCCGTTATCGTCGGTGCGCGGGCCAATCGCCGGATGGGCGACCTCACGGAACTGATCGAGGCTGCGCCAGCGTTAAGGCCGCAGATTACCGGCGCTACTTGGGTCGGCAATCGCCGCTGGGATGTTCGCTTTCAAACGGGCGAAGTGCTGGCGCTGCCCGAAGGGGCTGAGGCAGCTGGTGAAGCGTTTGCCAATTTCGCCCGGATGGATGGCGTTAACCGCCTGCTTGGTCGCGGCATTGTGCGGTTCGACATGCGCAACCGGGATCGAATGGTCATGCGCCCGGGTCGCGAAGGCGCGCTTGACCAGGCTGCCATCACCACCTCGGCAACCGGGGACGACAGCGGCGGATGAGTGCCGACGACGCCCCACGTATTGAGAGAATACTGACCGCCATCGACGTTGGCTCGTCGAAAGTGGCTGCACTGATCGCCGGACAAACGGCGGACGGCGGCCTGATTGCGCTCGGCACCGGCCTGCGTGAAGCACGCGGTATGAAATTTGGCTGCGTTGCGGACATTGCGGCGGTGGACCGGGTCGTGCGAGAAGCGCTGGAGCAAGCGGAAAGCATCGCTGGGCTCGAGGTGCGCGACGTTTGGGTCGGCTTTGGCGGCGGCACTTTGACTAGCCGTATCCTCAGTCACGAAGAGCAATCGGGTGGCGGCGCGATTGACGAAGACGACATCGCCGAGCTGTTGCTCCGGGCGCGGGAGCTGGCACTCGATGATCGCCGGGCGGTGCTCCACGCCCAGACTGCGTTGTTCACCCTCGACGGCAATGCCGGAGTGCGCAACCCCATCGGCCTGTTCGCGGATCGGCTGGCGGTCGATATTCATCTGGTCGAAGGGGATCGCGGCCCGGTGAGCAATCTGGTCACCGCAGTGCGCGCCGCGCACGTCAACATCCGCGAAGTTGTTTCCACGTCGATGGCTGCTGGCATGTCAGCGTTGACGCCCGAGCAGCGCGACCTTGGAGTCGCGGTCGTGGACATTGGCGCGGCGCTGACCAACATCGCGCTGTTTGCGGGCGGCATGCTGGTTGGCCTCGCGACGCTGACTATCGGCGGCGACGCGATTACCGACGATATAGCATCGGAGTTTAGCACCCGCCGCAGTACCGCTGAACGACTGAAATGTTTCCACGGCTCGGCGATCTCCAGCCCGCGCGATCATCAGGACCAAATCGATATTGAGCCCGCGCCGGGAGAGGCCAACGCAACCAAGATCACCCGCGCGCAGTTGAACGCTGTCATCCGCAAGCGGCTCGACCATCTGGTCCCGCAAATCGGCGCGACGCTGAAATCGATGGGCTATGCTGACCCGGTGGCGCGGCAGGTCGTGCTGGTTGGCGGCGGTGCAGAATTAAAGGGGATGGCCGATTATGTGCAATCGGTGCTCGGTGGTGCGGCGCGGATCGGTCGTCCGATGGGCATCCAAAGCCTCCCAGAAGCGCATTCCGGGGCTGCCTTTGCAGTCGCAGTCGGACTAGTGCGCTTCGCCGCCGACGGCGCGTCAGACCTGCGCCATTTGAGCAGCGCTGCCAGCGATGAGCCGGATGGACGCTTTTGGTGGCACAAGCTGCGGACGATCTGGCGACGTCGCGGATGATAATTTTGCGAGATTGGTTAATTTGTGGATGAAATCGCGTAATAATCTGTGCATGGTCGATTTAAGAGTTCGCGACATGGCGCAGACCGGAAGGTTTTCGGGGGCCTTTGCCCGGTGCGCTGATCGAGGGGAGTAATATATATGAGCATCACCATCGGTTTGCCCAATCTGGAAGGCCTCAAACCACGGATCGCCGTGATCGGTGTCGGCGGTGCGGGCGGTAACGCCATTGCCAACATGATGCGCGCCAATGTTGACGGCGTGGACTTCATGGTCGCCAATACCGATGCGCAGGCGCTCAGCGCCGCGTCGGCTGAACGGCGCATTCAATTGGGTGCGCATATCACGCAAGGCTTAGGCGCTGGTTCGCGCCCCGAGGTGGGCCGGGCAGCTGCCGAAGAGTCGATTTCCGAACTCGAAGCTGCGCTGGATGGCATGCACATGGTGTTCATCGCCGCTGGCATGGGCGGCGGTACCGGCACAGGAGCCGCCCCGGTTATAGCCAAGGCCGCGCGTGACAAGGGTATATTGACCGTCGGCGTTGTTACCAAGCCGTTCAATTTTGAAGGGACGCGCCGGATGCGTTCTGCAGACAGCGGTATCGAAGAGCTCCAGCAGCATGTCGACACGCTGATCGTCATCCCCAACCAGAACCTGTTTCTGGTCGCCGAAGCCAACACCACGTTCAAGGACGCGTTCCGCATGGCGGACGAAGTGCTGCAACAGGGCGTGCGCGGCATCACCGACCTCATGGTCATGCCGGGCCTGGTGAACCTCGATTTTGCCGACGTGAAATCGGTGATGCGCGACGC
>JANOPV010000146.1:0-8500 GCA_031422035.1 Sphingomonas sp.
ACTCCGAAACGGACATTCGCCCCCGCCGCCTCAACAAATGGTTAACGCGATTTACCATTTTTTGGGCGACGACCGCATTTTTTGCCCCACTTCGGCGTGAATCAGGGCTTATCCAGCCACAGACCAATTATCGATAAGTCTGGTTTTACCGAGTCGCGCGGCCACAAACAGCCGCGCACCCGCCGCAGGATGGTCGAGCAGGGCCAGGCTCTCGCCGTCGCGCAGCTCCAGATAATCGACCGATGCAAACCCCGCTTGAACGAGTGCGGCGCGCCCGGCGTCGAGAATCCCCCCAATCGACTCGCTCGCTGCCATCGCCGCCACCGCCGCGCGCATCATCGCGGGCAGAGCGCATGCTGCCGCGCGCTCCTCTGCTGTCAGATAGGCATTGCGTGATGAGCGGGCGAGGCCATCGGCTTCGCGCACAGTCGGCACCCCGATAATCTCTACCGGCAGATCCAGATCACGCGCCATCCGCCGGATCACCGCCAATTGCTGCCAGTCCTTCTCGCCGAACAGCGCCACATCCGCTGCGACCTGATTAAACAATTTGGCCACTACGGTCGCTACCCCGTCAAAATGCCCCGGCCGCGCTGCACCGCATAGGGCGTCGCCGAGCCCGCTGACCGAAACATTGGTGGCATAGCCGGGCGGATAGACGATGCTGGCGGGCGGTGCCCACAGAATCGCCGTCCCTTCAGCCACCAGCAAAGCGGCGTCTGCTGCCTCTTGCCGGGGATAGGCGTCCAGATCTTCACTCGGGCCAAACTGCCGGGGGTTGACGAAAATCGACACTATCACATGCTCGGCATGGTGTTTGGCCGCCCGCACCAGCGTCATGTGCCCGTCATGCAGCGCCCCCATCGTCGGCACGAGGGCAACGCGACCCCCGCCTGATTTGAGCGCCGCCACCGCGTCCCTCAGCGCCGGAATATCACGGATGGTTTGCATGGGCCTGTTGCTCCCGGTAGAGGCTCGTCTAATCCCTAGATCGCCTTGGAGCGCCCAAATCGCAATGCCCTCATCCCCGCACCTGATCGTTTTTGCCAATGAAAAGGGCGGCACCGGGAAATCGACCTGCGCGGTTCATGTCGCGGTCGCGCTCGCCAGCCTCGGCGCGAAAGTCGCCGGAATTGATCTCGACCACCGCCAGCGCACCTTTGATCGCTATTTTGAGAACCGCCGCGCCACCATGGCCCGCCGCAACCTTGACCTGCCAATGCCAGAGGTCGCGGTGTTTGGTGCCGGTAGCACGTCGGAGCTGGACGACCGCATCGCCAGTTTGGCGGGCGGCATGGATTTCCTCGTGGCCGACACGCCGGGCCGTGACGATCAACTCGCGCGCCACCTCGCCACTCGCGCCCACACTTTGGTCACGCCGATGAACGACAGCTTTGTCGACTTCGACCTGATCGGCCAGGTTGATGCCGAAACCTTCAAGGTCAAACGCCCCAGTTTTTATGCAGAACTGATCTGGGATGCGCGCAAGACCCGGGCCAAGGCTGACGGCGGCACTATCGACTGGGTGGTGCTCAGGAACCGGGTCCAGCATCTGGAGGCGCGCAACATGCGCCGCGTGGGGGAGGCGATGAGCGATCTTGCCCGCCGCATCGGCTTTCGCATTGTCTCGGGCCTCAGCGAGCGGGTCATCTATCGGGAGCTCTTTCCGTCGGGCTTGACCCTGCTTGATCGCGGGCAATTGGGGGAACTTGGCACCAGCCATATCGCCGCGCGTCAGGAATTGCGGGAAATGCTCGGCGGCCTCGGCCTGCCGCTGCCAACCCGTCCGGCCTTAACACCCGAACTCCCACTCGAAACCGTTTGAGAAGCCGCCGACTGATGACAACCCATGCATTCCACCCCACCCTGCTGCGCGAATATGACATTCGCGGTATCGTCGGCGATACCCTCCATGCAGCGGACGCCTATGCTATCGGCCGGGCGTTCGGCACGGTCACCCGGCGCGGTGGCGGCAGCCGGGTCGCGGTCGGCTATGATGGCCGTCTGTCCTCACCAATGTTGGAAGAGGCGCTGGTCGCCGGGCTGGTGGCCAGCGGCTGCACCGCGCTCAGGGTCGGCCTCGGCCCCACCCCGATGCTTTATTTCGCGTCCTATCATTTACAGGCTGATGGCGCGGTGCAGATAACCGGCAGCCACAATCCCCCCGATTATAATGGCTTCAAGTTCATGGCGAACGCGGCGCCCTTTTACGGAGCGGCGATCCAGGAGCTTGGCACCATCGCCGCGACCGCGGCCTACATCCCCGCTGGCGTCGGCACCGACGGCGCGGCTGAGACGCACCAGGTCTTCGACGCCTATATCGACCGGCTGGTGGCGGGGTATCGTGGCCCCGCTCTGCGCGTCGGCTGGGATGCTGGCAATGGCGCGGCGGGCGATGTGGTGGAGGCGCTGGTTGCCCGGCTGCCGGGGGAGCATTTCACCCTGTTCACCGATATTGACGGCCATTTTCCGAACCACCACCCTGACCCCACCGAGGAAAAAAATCTCGCAGACCTGCGCGTGCTGGTCGCGGAGAAGTCCCTCGATTTTGGTGTGGCTTTTGATGGCGATGGCGACCGGATCGGCGCGATCGATGCGCAAGGGCGGGTTATATGGGGCGATCAGCTGCTCCAGATTTTCGCTGAAATGGTGCTGATTGACCATCCCGGCGCGACGATCATCGCCGATGTAAAGGCCAGCGAGGCATTGTTCGACCGGGTCCGCGACTTGGGCGGGGTGCCGCTGATGTGGAAAACCGGGCACAGCCTGATCAAGGCGAAAATGAAAGAGACCGGCAGCCCGCTGGCGGGCGAAATGTCCGGTCACATCTTTTTCGCCGACCGCTATTATGGGTTCGACGACGCGCTCTATGCCGCCATTCGGCTGATGGAGGCCCCCGCGCTGCTCGACCGCTCGGTCACCGATTTGCGCAGCGCGATGGCGCCGATGGTCAACACCCCCGAACTGCGCTTTCAGGTCGATGAAAGCCGCAAATTCGCAGTGATTGACGAAGTGCTCGACCGGCTTGAGGCCAGCGGCGCGGCGGTTGATCGCACCGATGGCGCCCGCGTCCGCACCGCTGATGGCTGGTGGCTGCTGCGCGCCTCCAATACGCAGGATGTGCTGGTCGCCCGTGCCGAATCGAGCGACGAAGCTGGCCTCGCCCGGCTGATTGCCGACATCGATGCCCAGCTCAGCGCGTCTGGCATCGCCCGCGGCGACAGCGCGGCGCATTGAACTTTGCGGCACTGCGCCATTGCTGGAAATCCGCGATATTGTCGCAAATCTCGGCATTCAAGTTGCAAAAAGTGCAACGATCATTGCGGCCTTCGCAGTTGCAGCAATGTCAGTAACACCACATCTTACATGTGCCTTTCGAGGCACTCTCTCCCAACCTCCTTACGGGGCCGCTCTTCGGGGCGGCCCTTTTTTTTGCCCGCGTCGGGCGGCTCCATTCCTGCTAAGGAGAATGCGGGGCAACAGGAGAACTGCCATGCGCCTACCCGGTTTTGCCGTCACCGCCGCCCTTGCCCTGAGCGCCGCTGCCTCGGCACAGGACATCAACTGGACCGCCGCCACTCGGGTGGAGGTCGCGCTCGCCAGTTTCAGTTTCACCCCCGCGCCGCTGCGCCTGCGCGCAGGCGTGCCGACCGCGCTGGTCCTCAACAATATCAGCAGTGGCGGCCATAATTTCAGCGCCCCGGAGTTTTTTGCCGCTGCCACGATCCGCCGTGCCGATCGCGGTGCTCTGCGCCGCGGCGCCGTGGAGGTCCGCCGGGGCAGCGCCGTCACCATCGCCCTCATCCCCCGCGCCGGGCGCTATCGCCTACGCTGCACCCATTTGCTCCACACCGGCCTCGGCATGGCGGGCGAGATTATCGTCGAGTGATCGCGCCTCTGTGGCGCTCACTGCGACGAGCTCACCGCGCCGCCCCTCACCGAGCCGGCGCCATCTCCGGCGGATCGGGCTGAAAGCTGCGGACATCGGCGATGAAGCCGCCGGGCAGCGGCACACTATGGTCGCGGTCGGCGGTCACATGGGCATAGGTAATCGCCATGTCGGTCAGCCGCTCGTCCCCGCGGAACATCGCCACATGCAGGGTAAAGCTCGACCGGCCAAAGCGCGCGATCCGCACCGCGAGGGTCAGCACCTCATCCAGCCGCGCCGACGCGTGATAATCCAGCTCGGCATTCACCACGACGATGTCGGTTTCATATTGGGCAAAGAAACTGCCCGGCTGCCCGCCGCCCAGGCTGCGAAAAAACTCAGTCACGCCCATATCGGCATAGATCAGGTAATTGCCGTTAAAGACGATCCCCTGTCCGTCAATCTCATTGTAGCGCACCCGCACCCGGTGGTGCACGGCAAAGCGGTCCTGCGGCACCTGCCACCAATCGCGGTTCATGACGTCGGCCCTCTTCCTAAGCCGAACCGAGCGGTGCACAGGCCGCATCGAGCCACGCCGCGTCGTCGCCCGTCAATTGCGGCCCGACCACCTCACGCACCCGCGCATGATAGGCATCGACCCAGCGCTGTTCGGGCCCGGTCAGCAGTTCCAGATCGATCAGATTATGGTCGAGCGGCGCAAAGCTGATCGTCTCAAACCCCAGCATCGCCTGTTCCGCCCCGCTGACCGCGCGCTCCACCACCAGCACCAGATTCTCGATGCGGATGCCGTAGGCGCCGGGCTTGTAATAGCCCGGCTCGTTGGACAATATCATCCCCGCAACCAGTGGCTCTTCGGTGCCCGCCTGTCCGCCTGCGGGCTTGGCAATCCGCTGCGGCCCTTCATGCACCGCCAGGAAATGGCCCACGCCATGCCCAGTGCCATGGCCATAATCGACGCCGTCAGCCCATAAATGCTGCCGCGCCAGCACGTCCAGCTGGCTGCCTCGCGTCCCCGCTGGAAACAGCGCGGTGGCCAGGCCGATATGGCCCTTCAGAACCAGCGTATAGCGCCGCCGCATCTCAGCGGTCGGCGTGCCGACCGCTATCGTCCGGGTAATGTCGGTGGTGCCATCCAGATATTGCCCGCCCGAATCGACCAGATAGAGCGTGCCGGTTTCCAGCGGCCGGTTGGTTTCCGCCGACACCCGGTAATGCATCAGCGCGCCGTTTGGCCCCGCGCCGGAGATCGTGTCAAAGCTCAGGTCGACCAGCGCGCCCGTCTCCTCACGAAACGCCTGCAATTGCGCCGCTGCTGACAGTTCATCGACGCCGCCCTTCGGGGCTTCGCGTCCGACCCAGCGCAGGAACCGGCTCAGCGCCGCGCCGTCGCGGGCGTGCGCCGCTTTGGTCCCGGCAATCTCAACCGGGTTCTTGATCGCCTTGGCCAGCACGGCGGGGTCCCGGTGCCGCTCGATGATCGCGCCCGCTGCCTCCAGCCGGGCAATGATCGCTGCGACCGTGCGGTCGGGGTCAACGGCTACCTTCTTGCCGGATAGCGCGTCCAGGCTCGTCACAAATGCCGCCCGGTCCGCCAGTTCCACCGCATTGCCCAGAGCTTGCGCCACATCACCCGGCACCTTGGCGGCGTCGATAAACAGTTCTGCTCGGCCATCGGCATGGAGGATTGCGAAGGCCAGCGGCACTGGCGTGCGCGCCACATCGGCCCCGCGAATGTTGAACGCCCACGCCACCGAATCGAGCGCGGTCATCACTGTCGCATCGAGTTTGCGCGCCTTCAGCCAGTCGCCAATGTCCGCCCGCTTCGCCGCCGCGCTCTTACCCGCCTTATCCTCTGGCATTACCCGCGCTGGTGCCGCGCTCATGGTTGGCCGGTCGCTCCAGGCAACATCAACCGGGTTGCGCGTCACCGGCACCAGCACGGCTCCGGCACGCTTCAGCACCCGGTTCATCGCCCGCACCCAATTTTCGCCATGCAGCCACGCATCATAGCCGATCCGCGCGCCACCGCTGCCCGTATCTGGCTGAACATGGTCGGCAATCCACTCGGCCATCGACCCGCCCGGCACGTCGATATAATCGAACAATGCCCCATCGACCTGATCGCGCACCTGCAGTTCATAGCGGCCGTCGATGGCAATCGCTGCGCCTTTACCCGCCGCACCCTCAGCCAGCACCACCGCCGACCCCGCCGACCCGCCAAAGCCGGTCAGCCACGCCAAACGCTGTGCATATTCCCCCACATATTCGCTCATATGTTCATCGCTGATCGGCACGATAAAGCCATCGAGCTGCTGACGGGCGAGTTCGGTACGGACAGCGGCGAGCTTTGCGGCGGCGGTCAGGGCGGGCGGGTTCGGTGCGAGTGTAGCCATCAACCAACTATAGGCGACACATCCCGGTCATGCCAACGCCCTCGCGGCTAATAAAAGAACCGCTCTTCGGTCACCCTGCCATCCTTCACCGTATAGAGCGCTTCCTCATCCATCTGCATGCGGTTGCCGCTCGCCTTTTCGGTAATGTCCATGGCGAAACGCAGGATGAACTGGTCGCCGTGCACATAGGGGCCGCTGGTTTCGACGCTGTGCACCTCATGCGCGCCATACCACCATTCACCCTTGGCCCGGACTGCATCGATTCCGCGTGAGACCGGGTCCATGCCCGGCGGACCGCCCGCCTCAATGCTGACCACATCATCCGCCCAATATTTGGCTCCGGCAGCATCCATATCTCCGGCCTTGCACAGGGCGGCGAAATCGGCGGCGACATCAGCGGTGCTAGTCATGGTTGGTAACTCCTCAAAGATTGTAGAAGGAACATAATTAGAACAAACTGGAGAGTCAAATGCCAGTCACAGGCCGCCCCGCCCTTGCGCACCGTTGTGCTCGCTTTATGTGCAATCGCCATGACAGACATGCCCTCCATCGCGCCGCCCACGGCACCCCCCATCGCCGCGCGCCGGCCGCACAGTTTCACCGCGCATAACCGCACCGTCGCGGACGACTATGCCTGGCTGCGGGATCCCGGCTATCCTGAGGTGACGGACCCTGAAATTCTCGCGCATCTGCATGCCGAAAATGCGTGGTTTGAGCAGTGGATGGCCCCGCACGCTGCGCTCACCGAAACCCTGTTTCAGGAGTTTAAGGGCCGGATCAAGGAGGATGACAAGAGCGTGCCGGTGCGTGACGGCGCCTATGTCTATTGGCGTGAATTCGCCATCGGCGCGCAATATCGCACCTGGTGGCGTAAAGCCGCTGATGGCAGCGGCGACGCGCAATGCATCCTCGACGAACCTGCGCTTGCCGTTGGCCACGACTATTTCCGCGTCGGCGCGATGAGCCTCAGCGCCTGCGACCGCTACCTTGCTTACTCGCTCGACACCGACGGTTCAGAACGGTTCACGCTGTTCGTGCGTGATCTCACCACCGGCGACCTCCTGCCCGACACCATAGCCGGGACCCTCTCCGCCCTGGTCTGGACCAGCGATTCGCGCGGGCTGCTTTACGGCCTCGCCAACGATCAATGGCGCACCGACAATGCGCGGCTCCACTGGCTCGGCAGCGATCCCGCGACCGACGTCGAACTCTATCATGAGGCCGACAAAGGCTTTCGCGTCGACGTCGGCATGACCAATTCGGAGAAGTTCATTGTCATCGCCACCGGCGATAATGAGACCAGCGAAATCCGCCTGCTGCCCGCCAACGACCCGCTCGCCGCCCCACTGCTCGTCGCCCCCCGGCGTAAGGGCGTCGAATATAGCGTCGAGGAACGTAGCGGCACGCTCTATATCCACACCAACGACACCCACCCCAATTTCCGTCTCGCCACCGCGCCCCTCCCCTCCAGCAATGTCGAAACCCCCGGCGCGTGGACCACGCTCATCCCCGCGTCAGATGCCTTTTACATGACTGACGTCAGCCCCTTCGCTGATTTCTATGTGGTGGAGGGCCGCGAAGACGGCCTCGATCAGCTCGAAATCCATTATTATGACGACCCCGCCCGCATCGAGCGCATCGCCTTTCCAGAGGCCAGTTACGATGCCGGTCTGGGCGAAAACCCCGAATTCGCCGCGACCACGCTCCAGCTCGGCTATGAATCGATGGTCACGCCCGGCACCGTCTATGATTATGACGTCGCCGCGCGGACGCTGACGTCGCGTAAGGTGCAGGAAATCCCGTCGGGCTATGACGCCAGCCTCTATGCGACGCAGCGGTTGATGCTGCCCGCGCGTGATGGCGTCATGGTCCCGGTCAGCTTAGTCTGGCGGCGCGACCTCGTTACGCCGGGAACCCCTGCGCCGCTCTATCTCTATGCTTATGGTGCCTATGGCTATGCCGTCCCGCCAGGCTTCTCAACCGGACGCCTCAGCTTGCTTGATCGCGGTTTCGTGTTCGCCATCGCCCATATCCGCGGCGGTGATGATCTGGGGCGGCAATGGTGGCTCGACGGGAAACTGACCAAGCGGACCAACACCTTCAACGATTTTGTCGATGTCGCGCGCGGGCTGGTGGACGCGGGCTGGACCGAGGCGGGGCGGATCGCGATTGCCGGCGGCAGCGCGGGCGGCGAGCTGGTCGGCGCGGTCCTCAATCA
>JANOPV010000147.1:0-3945 GCA_031422035.1 Sphingomonas sp.
CACATATGCCCAGCTGGTCGGTCGTGACCGGGGCATGGTGATCGTTCGCCTGAGCTCTGGCGAACAGCGCTATATTCGCGGCGAATGCATGGGCACCGTCGGTGCTGTGTCGAACCCCGATAACGGCAATACCAACCTCGCCAAGGCAGGCCGCAACCGGTGGAAGGGCATCCGCCCGCTCACCCGCGGTGTTGCCAAGAACCCGGTCGATCACCCGCATGGCGGTGGTGAAGGCCGGACCTCTGGTGGTCGCCATCCGGTGACGCCATGGGGTAAGCCGACCAAGGGTGCTCGCACTCGTAACAATAAGTCGACCGACAAGATGATCATCCGGTCGCGTCACGCAAAGAAGAAGAGGTAAGCCATGGCTCGCTCGGTCTGGAAGGGTCCGTTCGTCGAGCTCAGTCTTCTTAAGAAGGCTGAGGCGGCTACCGAATCCGGTGGGCGTGCGCCGATCAAAACTTGGTCGCGTCGTTCAACAATTTTGCCGCAGTTCGTCGGTCTGACGTTCAGCGTTTATAACGGTCGTAAGCATGTCCCCGTGTCCGTCACGGAGGAAATGGTCGGCATGAAGCTGGGTGAGTTCGCTCCCACGCGCTTCTTCCCCGGTCACGCTGCCGACAAGAAGGGCAAGCGCTGATGAGCAAGCCTAAATCCCCGCGCCGCGTCGGCGACAAGGAAGCTTTGGCCACCGGCACCACCATCCGTGGGTCGGCCCAAAAGCTGAACCTGGTTGCGGCGATGATCCGTGGCCGCCGTGTCGAAGACGCGCTGAATGTCCTGGCCTTCTCCAAGAAGGGCATGGCGATCGACGTCAAAAAGGTGCTCGCCAGCGCGATTGCCAATGCGGAAAACAACCATAATCTGGATGTTGATGCGTTGATCGTCAAAGAGGCCAGCGTCGGCAAGGCGATGACCTTGAAGCGGTTCCACACCCGTGGTCGCGGCAAGTCGACCCGCATCCTCAAACCATTTAGCCGCCTGCGCATCGTCGTCGAAGAACGGGAAGAAGCATAATGGGCCAGAAGAGCAATCCGATCGGCCTAAGGCTTCAGATCAACCGCACTTGGGACAGTCGCTGGTTCGCCGAGCGCGGCGAATATGGCCGTCTTCTCCTCGAAGATCTCAAGATGCGCCAGCACATCATGAAGACGTTGCCGCAGGCAGCGATCTCCAAGGTGGTGATTGAGCGTCCTGCCAAGCTGTGCCGCGTTTCCGTTTATGCGGCCCGTCCGGGTGTCATCATCGGCAAGAAGGGCGCTGACATCGACAAGCTGAAAAAGCAGCTGGCCTCCATGACCAACAGCGAAGTCAGCCTGAACATCGTCGAAATCCGCAAGCCAGAGGTTGATGCCCGGCTCGTTGGACAGGGCATTGCCGACCAGCTTGAGCGCCGCGTGGCGTTCCGCCGGGCAATGAAGCGCGCCGTTCAGTCGGCAATGCGTCTGGGTGCCGAAGGGATCCGGATCAACTGCGCGGGCCGTCTTGGCGGGGCAGAAATCGCCCGGACCGAATGGTATCGCGAAGGCCGGGTGCCGCTGCACACGCTGCGCGCCAACGTCGATTATGCCGAAGCGACTGCGCATACCGCTTATGGTGTGTGCGGGATCAAGGTGTGGATCTTCAAGGGTGAGATTTTTGCCCATGATCCAACCGCGACCGACCGGCTGATGGTTGACGCACAGACTACTGGCGTCCGTCCGGCGCGCGAAGATCGCAGGAACTAAGAGTCATGTTGCAACCAAAACGCACCAAGTTCCGCAAGGCGCACAAGGGCCGCATCCATGGCGATGCAAAGGGCGGCACGTCGCTCAACTTTGGCGCTTACGGCCTCAAGGCTCTGGAGCCCGAGCGGATCACCGCGCGCCAGATCGAAGCGGCTCGCCGCGCGATCCAGCGCCACGTGAAGCGCCAGGGCCGCTTGTGGATCCGCATTTTCCCCGATGTGCCAGTGAGCTCCAAGCCTGCCGAAGTCCGCATGGGCAAGGGCAAGGGTAACCCGGAATTCTGGGCAGCGCGCGTAAAGCCAGGCCGGATATTGTTTGAACTGGACGGTGTGCCCGGCGCGCTGGCCGCAGAAGCATTTAGCCGCGCGGCGATGAAGCTGCCGATCAAGACGAAGGTCGTGGCGCGCCTCGGCGACACCTCGCACCTCGGAGGCGAATAAGATGGGTAAAGTGACCGACGATATGCGCCAGCAGAGCGACGATCAGCTGAACGAGCAGCTGGGCGAACTGAAGCGTGAAGCGTTCAATTTGCGGTTCCAGGCGGCCACGGGCCAGATGGAAAAGCCCGCCCGCGTGCGCGTCGTGCGCCGCTCGATCGCCCGGATCAAGACCCTGCAGACCCAGCGTTCGCGCTCGGTAGCGAACTGAGGACGAACGGCCATGCCAAAGCGCATTCTGATGGGCACCATCGTGTCCGACAAGGCCGACAAGACCGTAGTGGTCAAGGTGGAGCGCCGGGTGAAGCACCCGCGCTATGCCAAGATCATCCGGCTGTCGAAAAAATATCATGCTCATGATGAGGGCAATGAGTTCAAGGCTGGTGAGACGGTCCGGATCGAAGAGACCCGGCCAATTTCCAAGCAAAAGACGTGGCGGGTGATCGACCGGGTCGACAACCACAGCAAGCCGAAAGCCGCCGCCGAAGCGTAATTGCGCGGCACTGATTTGGGAACTCCCGGGCAAAAGCAGTGATGCAGTCCCGGAAAGCCGACTGAGAAGGAAACGGATCAATGATCCAGATGCAATCCAATCTCGACGTCGCGGACAATAGCGGCGCTAAGCGCGTTCAGTGCATTAAGGTGCTGGGCGGGTCAAAGCGTCGGACCGCAGGCGTTGGTGACATCATCGTGGTGTCGGTCAAGGACGCCGCGCCGCGCGGCAAGGTGAAGAAGGGCGACGTGCATCGTGCTGTCATCGTTCGCACCGCCAAAGACATTCGCCGCCCCGATGGTTCGGTGATCCGGTTCGACGGCAATGCCGCCGTGCTGATCAACAAGAACAAGGAGCCGATTGGCACGCGCATATTTGGCCCAGTGGTCCGTGAACTGCGCGCCCGGTCGCACATGAAGATCATTAGCCTGGCGCCGGAGGTGCTCTGATCATGGCAAGTGCAAAGATCAAGAAGGGCGACAATGTTGTCGTTCTGTCTGGCAAGGATAAGGGCAAGACTGGCGAAGTCACCCGGGTCATGCCGAAAGACGGCAAGCTAGTTGTCGCGGGCGTAAATATCGCGACGCGTCACCGCAAGCCAACGCAGGTTAATCCGCAAGGCGGGCTGGAGCGTATCGAAGCGCCGATGGCCTCCTGCAAGGTCGCGATTGCCGATCCCAAGACCGGACAAGCAACCCGCGTGCGTTTTGAAACGCGCGACGGCAAGAAAGTCCGTGTCGCTGTAAAATCGGGGGAGCTGATCAGTGGTTGACCGTTATATTCCTCGCCTCAAGCGCGACTATGACGAGCGTATCGTCAAAGCGATGACCGAGGCCTTTGGCTACGAAAACCCGATGGCGGTTCCGCGCCTCGACAAGATCGTCCTGAACATGGGCGTTGGCGAAGCGGTGCAGGACAAGAAAAAGGTCGAGATCGCCGCCGCCGAAATGGAGCTGATCGCCGGGCAAAAGCCGGTGATTACCAAGGCCAAGACCTCGATCGCTGGTTTCAAGTTGCGTGAAGGCATGCCGATTGGCGTGAAGGTCACGTTGCGCCGGGAACGGATGTACGAATTTCTCGACCGGCTGGTGACGATTGCCATGCCGCGTATCCGAGATTTTCGCGGCGTCAATCCCAAGAGCTTTGACGGGCGCGGCAATTATGCGCTCGGCTTGAGGGAACAGCTGATCTTTCCAGAGATCAGCTATGACAAAATCGATAAGGTGCGCGGCCTCGATGTGGTTCTGACGACCACCGCCCGCACCGATGACGAAGCCCGTGAATTGTT
>JANOPV010000148.1:0-4900 GCA_031422035.1 Sphingomonas sp.
GTCACGGTGGCGCCAGCGGTGAGTTGCGTGGCACGTGTTCGTTGGTCAGCAACGACCGCCGCTGTGGCAGACGTACGCACGTCGCCAGTTGCAAATGTCAGCAGCCCGCCATCTGCGCTCACCGCGACCAATGGCACGCCAGTTCGGGACATAGTCGTGGAACTGGCCAGTTCGCCGGTCACTTCTATCGGCTGCTGCCCCAGAAATTGCTCGGCATCGCGTCTGTTTGCTTCGTAGCGCCGCAAAATTTCGCTGACTGAAATACGCAAAGCGCCAGAAGGGGCCATGGATATTGTGGGTGCGCTCGGTGTTGGTGATCCAGGCTCTGAACCCTCACTTGCTGCACGCTGGGCATCCAATCGCGCGAGATCCTCACTAGCCCGCTTGCCTTTTTCAACGCGCTCGAAAATCGAAAACGCCAGGATCAAGACCAGAACTAACGCTGCGAGAGCCGTAACTATTCCGGCAATGCGGCGAACGGTTGACCTTGGTTTCGGCTGCTCTTGATCTGACATATTATGACTCCCCTACAGCGAGCCTAGAATTGCAGCGGGGCGAGTCAATGCATGTCGACCCACTGCCAAGCAGGGATGAGGGCGCGCCTAGCGGGCTGCATGCTGGCAAATGGCTGTGCAGTCGGCTCCTACCGTGCAACCACCAAACAGGCCTGCGGGCGGATGCTGGCGCAGGCGCTCGTGGCATCAGCGCGGGTGGCGTAAGGCCCGGCGCGCAGGCGGACGACGGCACCGGCGCGCTGATAATCCGCTGTCGCGCCCGAGAGGCGGCTGCCAATGCGGCTCCACAGGGTGCGGGCTCCGGCTTCGGTTGAGAAGGCCCCCAGCTGGACCATGAAATTGCCGCTGCGGGTTGGCGGCGCGGCGGGGCGAACCGGTGGCCGGACGGGCGGAGGGGTGCGCACCGGCGGCAAGGCAACCTCTTCCGGCGGGGTGGATGGCGGCGCGGATGGGTTCATTGGCGGAGTGTAGATGGTGCCAGCCTCTGACGGTGCGATCACCGTCGGCTGGATGCGTGATGGCGCGCCGGGGCGACGCGGGGTGGCGGCGGCGTTCATCGCGGCGAGCCGGGCCTGGCCCTCCGAGCGCTCCAGCTGTTCAGCCATGGCGATGCCTTCGCGGCGCTGCTCCAGCGGGATATGCTGATCCATCTGGACCAAGGCGGCGGCGGCACGTTGCAGCCCGGCATCAGAGGCGCGTTTCATCAACGCATAAGCGCGCACCCAGTTGCGGGTGATAACCTGTCCGTTGAACAGTTCGGCGGCGAGGACATATTGGGCGCGCGGCTCGCCCCGGGCGGCGCTGCGTTCCAGCCAGCTTAAGGCGTCGCTCTTGCGGCCGGTTTCGTAGAGGATGAGACCGAGATTATCTTCGGCCTGAATATGCCCCTGATCCGCAGCGCGCTGAAACCAGGCGATGGCGTCAGGAAAGCTCTGCGTCACGCCGCGACCCAATTTATAGGCCTGCGCCAGATTAAACTGCGCATCGGCGTCGCCAGCCTGCGCGAGCGGCCGCCATTCGCGCACGGCGCGAGCGTAATCGCCAGCCTCCCATGCCTCGACCCCGGCACGGACATCGGCGCGGGCTGCGGCCAGCGGGAGTGCGCTAGCGAGGGTTAAGAGTGTCAACGCGGTCAGTGCCCGCCGTGCCGTCAGCCGCATTGGACCGTTCCTTTTTAAGTGCGCGCCGAGAGCGACCCGGGCGCGCCGCCAAATGTGGCGGATGTTGAGCCTTGCAGCAACCC
Organism: Sphingomonas sp.; assembly: GCA_031422035.1. GTDB lineage: Bacteria > Pseudomonadota > Alphaproteobacteria > Sphingomonadales > Sphingomonadaceae > Sphingopyxis. The sequence continues at coordinate 1,759 of JANOPV010000148.1, forward strand.
TGCCAATAAACCGCGCGATGATGCCAGCACGTTAACCAGATTTTAGGGCTGTGATGAAAGAAAGGCAGCGACCGAAACAGGAATTTTTCTAAGGGGACGTAGCGTTGCGTGTATTGGCACTAGCTTCGCAGAAGGGCGGATCGGGTAAAACTACCCTGTCTGGCCATTTGGCCGTGCAGGCGCAGCGCGCTGGCGCGGGCCCCGTGGTTTTAATCGATATTGATCCGCAAGGGTCGCTCGCTGACTGGTGGAACGAACGCGACAGCGAGTTTCCGGCGTTTGCGCAGACGACGGTGGCGCGGCTGGCCTCTGACCTCGAAGTGCTGCGCCAACAGGGGTTCAAACTGGCGGTGATCGACACCCCGCCCGCCATCACCATGGCGATCCAGAGCGTTATCAACGTGGCCGAACTGATCGTCGTGCCAACCCGGCCGAGCCCGCATGATCTGCGGGCCGTTGGCGCAACGGTTGATCTGTGCGACCGCGCGGGCAAGCCACTGATCTTTGTCGTCAATGGTGCGACCCCGAAAGCCAAAATTACTAGCGAAGCCGCCGTGGCGCTGTCGCAGCATGGCACCGTCGCCCCGGTTACGTTGCATCACCGCACTGATTTTGCCGCGTCGATGATCGACGGGCGGACGGTGATGGAGGTTGATCCCGGCGGGCGCTCCGCTGGCGAGATTGTTGCGCTGTGGGACTATATGTCCGACCGGCTCGAAAAGAATTTCCGTCGCACGATCTTCAGCGCGCCCAGTGCGCCGGTTGCCAATGCCGCTCATGCGGGCTCACGCCCCATGGCTAGCGGCTTTGGCCGCCGTGTGATCGGCTGAGGGGGCGGTGACAATGGCCGAACCAAAACCGCTAGCATCGCTGTCCGCTGGATTGCTCGCCCGCAAGGGTGCCGCCCGGCCCGCCATGCGCCGCCAAGTCTCTTTGGGGCATGATGGCCTGGGTCATGATGACCTGGGCTGGAACGACATGGGCTATGATGTCGACCCGGTCGCTGAGCTGATCGTGCATCACGCCTCTGGCTTGTCGCCGATGGCGGGGCATGTTGACGCACAGCCTGAGCTGGCATCGGTGCATATGCTGCCGGGCAATGCCCCGGTTGCTGACCCCTATGACGCGCCAGAGCCCGTGGTCCTGCAACAGCGCCGCCGGGTGCAAGCACTCGACACTGCGCGGGTAGCCGCGCCAGTCTTTGTTGCTCCAGTTGAGCAACGTCCGCGCGCCGAAGCCGGGGCCAAGGGGCGCTTTGCCTTTACGCTGCGGCTGGATGCACAGCGGCATTTGTTGCTGCGGCTCGCCAGTGCGGCCGGCAATCGATCAGCGCAGCAGATATTGGTCGCGCTGGTCGATGAGTATTTTGCCAACCAACCCGCCGTTGCCGCGATGGCAGCGCAAATTGGCGGAAACACCGCCGTTACGCCCAAAACTATGCAATCCTCAGGGGAAAACGCATGAACCGCCTTGCCATCTGGAAACTTTCGGCCACCGCCGCGCTCGCCGTTGCCAGTGCCGCTGTGCCGAGCTTCACCGTCAATGCCAATGGCGGCGAGGCGAGTGCGGTCCAGCCCGAGCGCGCTGCCCGCAGCGCCGCGCGCGCTGAACAGCAGATGGAACGTGGTCGTGCCGATCGTGCGCTGCGATTTGCCGAAGAAGCGGTGGCGTTCGACCCGCAGAACGCTGCGAACCGCGCGATGCTGGGCCAAGTGTATATGGCATCAGGGCGGTTTGCTTCCGCTGCCGAGAGTTTCGCCGCCGCCCGGCAACTCGGAGCGACCGATTCGCGGACTTTGGTTGGCCAGGCGCTGGCGATGGTTGCCATGGGGCAGAGCGCCGATGCGGTGGTGCTGCTCGATGCCAATATGAGTGTGATCCCAGCCGCTGATTACGGCTTGGCGCTGGCCTTGGCTGGCGAAAGCCAACGCGGCGCGCTGATCCTGGTTGATGTGGCGCGCTCGCCCGATGCGACGGCGCGTGATCGGCAGAATTTGGCGCTCGCTATGGCGACCGCTGGCCGCTGGCTAGAGGCGCATCTGATCGCGGCACAAGATGTTGGCGCGCAGGTCGCGACGCAACGTATCCAGCAATGGACGGCGATGTTGCAAGCAGGTGATCCGCGGTTGCGGATTGCCGCGGTGATCGGTGCGACCCCGGTTGAAGATCCCGGCATGCCGGTGCGGCTGGCATTGAATGCTGGCGCTGGCGTGCAGGTTGCGGCGCTGTCCGCGACCGATGATCCGGCACCGCTGGGCCTGTATGCGCCTGCACCGCCGACTGAATATGCCGCCGCTGATGCGGCTCCGGCTGAAGCACAGATGCCAGCGCCGGTTGAGATGGCGATGGCGGAAACCGTGGCTCCTGAGGCGCCGGTTGCTCCAGTGGAGGCCGCTGCGGCTGCGCCAGTGGAACTGGCGGTTGCTGATGCGCCCACAGAAATGGCCGCGCCCGTTGAAATGGCGGCGGCACCGGTCGTTGAAAATAGCATGATGCAGCGGGTCATCACCTTTGTGTCGATCCCGGTTATCCAGCCACTGCGCAATGCGGTGGAGCGGACGATGGCGGCGCTCCGTGTTGATGGCGCGGCTGATGCGGTTGCAGGCCAGGCCCCGCGCCGCGCCCGGGTGGCGACTATTGCCCCGGTTGAGGCCGAAGCCCGCGCCCCGCGTGGCCCCGTCCGCACCAGCGGCTGGGCGGTGCAACTCGGTGCCTATGACAGCGTCGGCGTTGCCCGCGAGGCATGGACGCGGCTGGCACGGCGGCATGCGAGCTTGAACGCTCGTGACGGCGTCAGCACATCTGCAACCGTCCGTGGCCGCACCTATTATCGCCTCGCCGCAACGGGTTATGCCAGCCGCGCCGAAGCGGTGACGGCGTGCGCATCGGTAGCGAGCGTCGGCGGCAATTGCTTTGTCCGCGAACTGAACGCGGCTGACCGGGTGCAATGGGCATCACGCCAGAGCCGGACGCGCATCGCCTCGCGCTAAATTTACGCAACGGCGACCGGGGTTGGCCCGGCGGGTATGCGCCCCCTTGCCAAGCGTTGAAAAACCGGCTCCAACCCGTGTGTTAGACGGGTGACGGGGACTATCGTGGCGTTTCATGAATTCAGCGATAACAGCGGGGCCGTGCGCGGTGC
>JANOPV010000149.1:0-6178 GCA_031422035.1 Sphingomonas sp.
TGCCGCCGCCGTCTCGACAGTGATCGAGGGCCTTGCGCCGGGCCGCTATGCAATCAAATCCTTTCACGATGTCGATGGCGACAACCGGATGAGCACTAACCCGATGGGCATGCCGATCGAACCCTTCGCCTTTTCCAACAATGCCCGCGGCAATATGGGCCCGCCAAATTGGACCGCGTCGGCATTCGATGTCGCCGGGGCGACAACCCAGAATATCAGCTTTCGTTGAAATAGCAGATCAGGGAGACCGGAGCATGACCGTATTGACCGCACCAGATCGCCGAGGCTTCCTTGGCCTGCTCCTCGCCGGGGCGGCCACTGCGGTCATCACTCCCGAACAGGCGCTGGCCGGCGCAGCGCCCGCAGAATGGACGCTGGGCGTGGCGGATGTGGACGCGGACATCGCGCTCCAGCCGCTCACCCGGGTCCATGGCCGCAGCCCTCGCGATTTTGCCGGGACGCTGTATCGCAACGGTCCCGCCAAATTCCGGCGCGGCACTGGGGCGAGCGGGCATTGGTTTGATGGCGACGGCCTGATGCGGCGGTTCGCCATCAATGATGACCAGGCGACGCTAAATGCGCGGTTTGCCGACACGCCCAAACGGCGGCTCGAAACCCGGCTCGATGCCATCGTCGTCCCGGGGTTCGGCACGCCGCCGGGCCCGGGGGTCGAGGTGGGCGGGCCGGACGATTGCAACGCCGCGAACACTGGCGCGATGATGGCGGGCGCGGACTTGCTCGCCTTGTGGGAGGGCGGCTCACCGGTGCGGATGGACCCCGAAACGCTGGCGACACGCGGGTTCACCACGTTCCGCCGCGATCTGCGCCAGATGCCCTTTTCCGCGCATCCCCGGGTTGAGCCCGATGGTAGTGTCTGGAATTTCGGCGGCAATGGTCGGAACACCGCGATCTGGCGGCTGAATGCCGATGGTTCGCTGGCGGCGCTGACGATGGTGAACCTGCCCCGTCAATCCTATTTCCATGATTTCACGATGACCGCGCGGCACATCATCATCGTGTTGCAGCCCTGGATTCAGGAGGGCATCCAGTTTCCGCTGTCGACCGCGATGAGCTGGCGGCCGGAGACCGGCACCCAGGTCATCGTGCTCGACAAGAATGACCTGACCCAACGCCGCGTGTTTGAACTGCCCGCGTTCAGCTTCTTCCACCTCGGCGACGGCTGGGAGGAAAGCGATGGCACGATCCGTTTTGATGGCTGTTTGGAGGCCGATCCGACCTTTGGTCAGCGCAGCGCCTCTGCTCTGCTACGCGGCGAGCATATCCTCGCGCCGCAGCCGACGCTGACGCAGATCGTGCTCCACGCCAATGGCAGCGCCACCTTGCACAGCAGCAGCACGGCGGCGGAGTTTCCGCAGAATGACAAGCGCCTCGCCGGGCTGCCGCGGCGGCAGACCGTCCATGTCAGCGGCTATCGCGACACGCCATTTCCGCACGCCATTGCCCGCTGGGATTGGCAGGCGGGGCGCGGCGAACGCCATGATTTTGGCGATCATCAGCTGGTCGAGGAGTTCCTGTTCGTGCCGCGCGGGAATGGAGAGGATGCGGGCTATCTCGTTGGCACGACGCTGAACCTGACCGAGCGCGCCACCGAACTCCACATCCTCGATGCCGCGCGCCTGGACGATGGCCCACTGGTGACCTGGCGCACCGCAATGCCGCTGCCGCTGGGCTTTCATGGAACGTGGCGGGGGGCGTGAGGCTTAGCGTGGCGGGCTGATGGTGATCGTCCGGTCGCTGCCAAGCTCGGGATCATAATTGACCATGCCCGTGGGCGCGGTGCCATTCAGCATTTGCCACGCCTGCGTTGGCGACGGTAGCCGGTTGAAATGCGGGAACGACAAGGTGCGCTGGGGATCAAGCAGCGTGATAGCAAACAGACTGCGCTCTTCGATAAGCCCGGCCAGTTCGTCTGCGCCCACGCTGGCTACAAGGCCGTTGTCGCTAAGAGTGAGCCAGTATTGCTGGGGCTCACCCGTAACCCGATACACGCCGCCAGCGCCATCGGGCAGTTCGGTGGCGTCACGGCAAAGTGGACGTGCCGACAGCGGCGGGCCGACGGTGACATCTTCCTCACCTTCTTGAGGCGCCTGACTTAGCGCTCCCATCAACAGTGCGCCAAGCATGCCTGAGTCGCGACTTCGCACCACGCTGGCATTGCGCCAGCGTATAGTGTCTGTGCAGGGCTGGACGATGCGGACAATGGGCGTGCCGGGTGGCAGCGCCCTGATGGGCGTCACGCCAGCGACTGGTTCGGCAGGCAGGGTGACAGCGGCGATGGCGCGGTCCAGCAGCGCATTGATGGCAGCAGGATCGGCATTCGCACTGCTGATGCGAAACTTCACCAGCCAACGTCCGGTCGCCAGCAGGGCGGTCGCCGAACTGCGCCACTGGCCGGAGCCGGTATAGCTGCGCCTCAGGCCGGTTGGCATGGCGGCCCCTGTCAGGGTGATAAGCACCGGCGCTGCCTCAACCGGTGTAACCGTTCCCTGTGCAGCATTGGTGCGAATGGCCTCGTCGGCCCGATCAAACCACATGCCGACATCGGCCATTTGCGGGCGAAACAGATAGATGGAGATGCGGGTTGTATCGTCGCCATATTGGCCGCCGACATCGACTTCGCTGGTCGTCAGATCCTGAAGCCTACCCGGCGAAACTCGCCGATCCGGGCGGGCAGGATCACGCCGCTGCGGGCATGTTGCCAGCGGGCGGTTGCGGGGACTTCAAGCGTGCGGGTCTGTGGGCGTTGTTGTGCGGCAGTTGGCGTGGTCATCAACGCTGTTGCCAGCAACACCATTACGGTATTTCTCATCAGCACTTCCGTTCGGCCTGTCGTTGCGTTGGAGCATGACTTGCCGCCTCGGGACGGGCAAGTGCATCTATGATTGTGCTGGATTACCGCCCCGCCCGGTCATATCCGTAAATATCGGCATAGTGCCTGAGTGGGTTTGAGCCGTCCGCCGCGGTGAACGGGGCGACGGTGAAATAGCTGATATAGACCGGGATCGGGGCCGACAGGTTGACGGTCTGCGTGCGGCCGGTGGCGATGGCGGCTTCGACGACGGGCAGTTCCCAGCCGCCCCGCGGGCGCAGGATGGCCGAGACGAAATCGAGCGCCTGGTTCACGCGGACGCAGCCGTGACTAAAGGCACGGGCATTGAGCGCGAAATTATCGCGCGCCTGCGTATCATGGAGGAAGATGGCATAGTCGTTGGGCATGATGAGCTTCATCCGGCCCAGCGCATTGCCCGGGCCGGGGCGCTGGCGATAGCGGCCATTCTCCAGCACATAGCCGCGCGCCGCCGCGCCGCGCGGATTGTTCCGCACCATCGCGCCGACGCTTTCGTTGACGATGCTGGTTGGTATTTCCCACCATGGGTTCAAAATGACGCCGCTCACCGTCGTCGAAAAGATGTTGGTCCGGGTCCGAGTGGTGCCAACGACAGTGCGCCAGCGGTCGATGCGCTGGCCGTCCTGCCACAAAGTGACCTCATAGCTCGGCACGTTGACGAGCAGATAGCGTTCGCCAAGATTGCGCGGCATCCAGCGCCAGCGATCCATGTTGAGGCGGAGGCGCGCAAGCCGAGCGGGGTCGGTTTCAGCGGCCAGCGCCTCACGCAGCATCACATATTGCGGGTGGGTGGGCACCGCAGCGGTGAACAGCGCATCGAGCTGATTGAGGGTCAGCGCCGCATTGATCGCGGTATCGGTGGGACCAAAGCTGTCCGGGGTGATGCCAAAGCGCGTGCGCTGGACGCTGTGGGTGCCATTGCGGTGGCGTTCCAGCAGCGTGGTCGCATGGCGTCGAGCCACTGCGGTGAGCACAGCGCGGTCCCCGCCAGCGATGGCGGCACGCACCGCATCTGCTTCAGTGATCATCGCCGGCAGGCCATCGACGGGCGCAGCCTCCAGCCAGTTGACCAACTGCGTCGCTTGCGCTGCGGTCCACAGCGCCGGGACGGGCGCGACTGGCGCCACGGGGGGGGCGAGCGGCTGCGCTGGTGCAACGGGGCTGGCTGGCACCGGCGCGACAGGCTGATTCTGGGCAAAGCCCGAACCGCTGACCATCGCCATGCCGATTGTGCCTACCACCACCAAAGTCGACGCCATCCAGCGCATCATTTGCCTCCAAAAAAATCAATTCGTCGTCGATATACCACGTTTCGTCGCCGATCCAATGGTCCACATGGTCCCATTCAGCATTTTCATGGCAGGGTTGCCGCAATGCAACAGTTGAATCAGCCTCTGCGTGTTTCGCGGCGTCATCTTCTGCTCGGTGGACTGGCGCTGGCCGCTGTCCCGGCCTTGCCTGCGGGTGTAGCGCGCGCCAGCGGTCCGATTATTCGCGTGGATAGCATCAACCCCATACTGCTCGAACGTGCTCGCGCGGCAATGGTTCAGCACGCACCAATGATTCGCAACCGCGAACGGCTGGCGCTGGTCGATTTCTCCCAGGCTTCGCGAGAAGCGCGGCTTAGCATCATCCATTTGCCCTCTGGGCAGGGGATGCAGTTGCTGGTCGCCCATGGGCGCGGCTCTGATCTTGAGCATAGCGGCTGGCTGAACTCATTCTCGAACGAGCCGGGTTCATTGGCGACCAGTCGCGGCGCCTATCTCACCGCTGCCCGCTATGTCGGGGTGCATGGTGATGCCCAGCGGCTGGTTGGCCTGGACAGCGACAATAGCAACGCCGACCCCCGGGCCATCGTCATCCACGGCGCTGATTATGTCAGCCAGGAGCTGATCCTCAGCCAAGGTAAGCTGGGCCGGAGCGAAGGGTGTTTCGCGTTGCGCCACGATGATATTTCGATGGCCCTCTCGCTGCTCGGCGAAGGCACGTTGATTTACGCCGACCGCGTTTAACGCCGCCGGGCCTACCGCCGCTGATAACGGAAATACCAGACCTCGTGCCCCTTGGTTCGCGCCTTGGCTTCGTAGCGGGTTTCGGGCCAGCCGCCGGGGCGGGTCAGCATGTCGGCGGCGCTGTCCGCCAGCCACGCAAACTGGTCGCGGTAGCGGCGCATGATCATCATCGCGTGGGCGACATAGACGGGGTGGTCGGTGCCGAACCGAAACTCGCCGCCGGGTTTCAGCTTGGCCGCGATCAACCCGATTGGCCCGTCATTCATCATCCGCCGTTTGACGTGCCGCGCCTTTGGCCACGGGTCGGGATGGAGCAGATAGACAAAGCTGAGCGTGCCATCGGGCACCCGGCGCAGCACATCAAGCGCATCGCCATGATGGATGCGGACATTGCCGATGCCGGGCTTCGCCGCATCACCGCTGACATGCGCCAGCGCCTGCGCGACGCCATTGAGAAACGGTTCGCCGCCGATAAAGCCATGGTCGGGCAGCATGTCGGCGCGCTGGGCCAAATGTTCACCGCCGCCAAAGCCGATCTCGAAGTGTAGCGGGCGGTCGTTGCCAAATAACAGGGTAGCAGTAACCTCGCCGTCCGTCGGCACGGCAAGCTGTGGCAACAGGTCTTCGACCAGCGACTGATGGCGGCTGCGCAGTGCTTTGCCTTTTGAGCGACCATAAAGTCGCCTGATGGTCGTCGGGTCGTGGATGGTGTCGGCTGTCATGCAACGGCGCTTGCCGTGGCAGAACGCGCAGTGCAAGATATTGTCATCTGGCGATTCAGCGCGGGGGACGATGGACATGCGTAAGACGACACTGGCAGCGGCAATGGCCTGTGCGATGGTAGCGGCACCTGCCGCCGCAGAGGCGTGGCGGGTGGCGGCGCAAAATGATGGCGCGGTGATGCTGGTCGACACCGACAGTCTGGAACGACGCGGCAATATGGTCTTGGTCACGGTGATGACGGTCGCCCCGCCGCAGCGTGCTGGCGAATGGGACCGGTCAGTGATCCGGCGCGAGATTGATTGCGCCGGGAGCCGTTCTTCGATGCTGGAACGCCGCTTTTTCCGCGGCTCGATCCAGATCAGCCATGCCACCAACCGCGAACCGGCTGATAATCATACGACCGAATCGATGATGGGCGGCGTGCTCCGGGCGGCGTGCGGCACGCGCGACTATCAGTCGGGCGTCGTCGGCGATCCGATCGCCACCGCATGGGGCATGCTGAGCGCCAGGAGCAGCGGCAGCGGCCAGATTAAATAGGCAATCGATAATGCGCGGAGGTGGCGTCCGGCGGTCC
>JANOPV010000150.1:0-4138 GCA_031422035.1 Sphingomonas sp.
GGGACCATCGGCACGCCGGGGAAGATCGCCTGCGCCGCGCGGCGGGCGGGGGCGAGGATCGCGTCATTCATCGGCGGCGGCGGCGCGGCGTCGCTGCGCGCGGGCAGCATCGTTACCGTCACTTGCGGATCATTGACGATGGCGATCAGCGCGTCGCGGATGCTGGCGGTGCTGGTGCCCGGCATCACCCGGCAGTTGACGTTGGCACTAACCCGCTGCGGCAGGGCATTTTGCGCGTGGCCGCCGGTGATGGTCGTGGTGACGCAGGTGGTGCGCAGCAGCGCGTTAAAGCTGGGTTCGGCGCTGGCGAGCGCGTTTGCAGCCTCTGCATCGCCAGAGTTGGCGGCATAGCGCGCCATCAGTGCGTTCACTGGCGCGGGCGCAAAGCGCGCCATTTCGCGGAACATGTTGGTGGTGACGGCATTGGCCTCTACCGGGAAATCATGTTCGCCGACGCGGATCAGCGCGCGCGACAGCCGGGTGATGGCATTGTCACGCACTGGGCGCGAAGAGTGCCCGCCGGGGTTAGTGACCTCCAGCCGATAATTCTGCGGCAGCTTCTCGCCAGCCTGGATATTGACCATCAGCGGGCGGTCCTGCGCATCCATCAGCCCGCCTGCACCCTCATTCAGGGCGAATTCGGCATCGATCAGCGCGCGGTGTTCACGCACCAGATAATGCGCGCCGTTGATCGCCCCCTCCGCCGTTTCCTCGCCGCAGGTCAGCGCCATGCGGATGGTGCGGCGGGGGCGAAAGCCCTCTTGCCGGAACCGGATCAGCGTATCGACCCAGACGGCGGCCTGGGCTTTGTCGTCACCGCTGCCGCGCGCATAGAAATTGCCGTTTTCTTCGATGAGCGTGAAGGGGTCGCGCTCCCAATCCTCCCGGTTGGCAGCGACGACATCGATATGGGCGAGCAGCAGCATGGCAGGGGCGGCGGCATCGGTACCTGGCAGGACCGCGACCAAATTGCCCTCAGCGGCGCGGCCCGGTGGCACGATCATATGCAGGTCAGATTCTGGAAAGCCAGCAGTACGCAGCCGCGCGGCCATGCGTTCGGCTGCGAGCGTGCAGCTACCCGGGCCGAACACAGTGTTGGTCTCGACCAGCTCGCGATAGGTCTCGCGAAACGCCGCTTCTCCGGCACGCGGATCTACGCCGCCGCGCTGGGTTGCGGTGGACGGACCGGTGGCGATGGTTAGCATGGCGATGCTGGCGACAGCGACGCCGCTCAAATTGATCCAAGACCGCATCATCATTCTCCCCGACCGTTGATGCGCAGATGATGCGGGTTTTTCCGGCGTCGGGCAAGCGTGCTGCGCATCGGCGTCAGCTGGTCGGAGCGACCCCCAGTTTCGCCGCATAGCCCGCCGCGACCATGGCCGCCATCTGGTCGAACAGCGCGTCGGGGTTGGCGCGGCGGATCTGGGCCATGGCGAGTTCCATCCCTTCGGCGAGGATGAGTTCGCGGGTGCCCTGTGTGAACGCTGCAAGCATGGCGGCGGCGGCGACATCGGGGTCCATGCCATTATCGATGGCGGCGTCGCTTTGCCCGCGGGCGGTGCCGTCGGCGTTGAGCGCGTTGCGGCTCACATTGGTGCGGATCGAGCCTGGCGCGATGACGTGAACGTGGATGCCCAGATGGGCGGTTTCGGCACGTACGCTGTCGAGATAGCCGATCAGGCCGTGTTTGGCGGCGGCATAGGCACTGCGCAGCGGCGGTCCGGCGATCCCGGCGACGCTGGAGATGCCGACGATGCGCCCGCCGCCTGCTGCGACCATGCGCGGCAGGTTCGCCTGGGTGAGCGCGATAGGCGCGAGGAGATCGACGGCGATGATTTTTTCATAGACGCTGAAATCGGTATCGACCGCGAGACTGCGCTGGGAAATGCCAGCATTGTTGACCAGCGCACCGACGCGGCCACGCCAGCCCCAGGCGCGGTCGGTGAGCGCGGGCAGGGCGGCAAAGTCGGTGACTTCAAAGGGCAGGACCATCGTATCAGTGGCACCATTGGCCGCACAGTCCGCTGCGATGCCGGCCAGCGCAGCCTCATTGCGTCCCGAGAGAATGAGCGCAGCCCCGGTGGCGGCCAAAGCGCGGGCGAGTGCGGCGCCGATTCCTGACGATGCCCCGGTAATCCACCAGACTTGCTGCGCATTCATGGCGCTTTCTCCGATTACTTGCAGTGTTCAATGACCGCATCGTGATCGAGGCAACCGCGGCTAAGGTCAAGCAGATCGGCGGTGCCGGGTGCGCCAATTCTGACAGTCGCCCAACGAGTTGTTCAGGAACTTGTCAGCTTAGCGGGCGTTAATGCCGCCTGTGACCGGTGGTAAATATCGGCATGCAAACACAATAAGGATCTCTTCCCATGAAAAAATATCTGGCTCTCCCAGCCCTTTCGCTCGTCGCCATGCTTGCCGCTACTGGCGCGCAGGCACAAACCGCAGCGCCGACCGTCCAGCCCTATATTGGTCTGTCCGGCGGCTATCATGACATTGGCGCGGGTGGCGCTGGCGAAGATGCCGGCGCTATCGGCGGTGTTATCGCTGGCGTTGACGTGCCACTTGGCGAAACGCTGGTGATCGGCGTCGAGGGTAATTATCACCTCGGCACCAACGCCATCGACAGCGAATATGGCGTTGCGGCGCGGCTCGGCGTTCGGGTTGGCGGCAATGGCGGCCTGTTGTTCGTGCGCGGCGGCTATCAGGAAGTGAATTTTGACCTTGAGGAAATCGCTGGTGGCCCGGTTGTTCCAGGGCTCGATGACACCGATGGCGACTATCTGGTCGGCGTCGGCGGCGAATTTGGCGTTGGTGGTTCGGGCGCGCGCATTCGCGTCGGTGTCGACACCATCGCGTTCGATTCGGTGCGTGCCACGGCTGGTGTCACCTATCGCTTCTAATTGACTGGTCGGGGCGGCGGCGCATTGTCGCTGCCCCGCACCACCCTCTCGACAGTGGGCACGGCTGCGCATAGGGGCGCGCCATGGCTCATCGTTTTGACTTCACCATAGCCGCCACCGACGGCGCGGCGCGCACCGGTACCATCCGGATGCGGCGCGGCGATATTGCGACCCCGGCGTTCATGCCGGTGGGCACAGCCGCCACGGTCAAGGGCCTGCGCCCAGCCGAAGTGCGAGCAACCGGCGCGGACATCATCCTGGGCAATACCTATCATCTGATGCTGCGGCCTGGGGCGGAGCGGGTTGCGCGGCTGGGCGGGTTGCACGCCTTCATGGGCTGGGATCGGCCGATCCTGACCGACAGCGGCGGCTATCAGGTGATGAGCCTCTCAGCGCTGACCAAACAGTCTGAGGAAGGCGTCGAGTTCAAATCACACCTCGACGGATCGCGGCACATGCTGTCGCCCGAACGATCTATGGAAATCCAGCGGCTACTCGGCGCCGACATCGTCATGGTGTTTGATGAATGCCCGCCCGCGGGGGTGGATCGGACGCGTGCGATTGCCAGCATGGACCGGTCGATGCGCTGGGCCCAACGTAGCCGCGATGCGTTTGACGCTGGTGGCGACCATGCGGCGGGCGCGGCTTTGTTCGGCATTCAGCAGGGCTCGCTCGATCAGGAACTGCGCGCGGTGTCCGCGGATGCGCTGATCGGGATCGGCTTTGATGGCTATGCGATTGGCGGGCTGGCCGTTGGTGAGGGGCAGGCGGCGATGTTCGGTGTGCTCGATTATGCCCCCGCGATGCTGCCCGCTGACAAGCCGCGCTATCTGATGGGGGTGGGCAAACCCGATGACTTGGTTGGCGCGGTGGAGCGCGGGATCGACATGTTTGACTGCGTCTTGCCGACGCGCTCCGGCCGCAATGGACAGGCATTCACCTGGGCCGGACCGATCAACATCCGCAACGCCAGCATGGCTGAAGATGAAGCGCCGCTGGACGCACGGTGTGGCTGTCCGGTCTGTGCGACCTGGTCACGGGCCTATCTCCACCACCTCGTCAAATCTGGCGAGATGCTGGGCGCGATGTTGATGACCGAACATAATTTGCATTTCTATCAGGCGCTGATGGCGGGCATGCGGGCGGCGATTGCGCAGGGCGGTTTTGCCGATTTCGCCGCGAAATTCCGGGCCGACTATGCCGCTAAGGTCGGCACAATAATCGCATAGCGC
>JANOPV010000151.1:0-11980 GCA_031422035.1 Sphingomonas sp.
GAGGTCGATCAGGCTGTTCGAGCCCAGGCGGTTTGCCCCATGGACCGACACGCACGCCGCCTCACCCACCGCATAGAGGCCGGTGACGGTGGTATCCGGCCCATCCTTGCCCAGGGTCACCACTTCGCCATGATAGTTACACGGAATGCCGCCCATATTATAATGCACGGTCGGGCTGACGGGCAGCGCCTAACGGGTCAGGTCGACACCGGCGAAAATCTTCCCCGTTTCGGTGATGCCGGGCAGCCGACTGGCCAGCACCTTGGGATCGATATGGTCGAGGTGAAGGTTGATATGGTCCTTATGCGGGCCAACCCCGCGCCCTTCGCGGATCTCAATCGCCATACAGCGCGAGACGACGTCGCGGCTGGCCAGATCCTTGGCGGTCGGTGCATAACGCTCCATGAAGCGCTCACCTTCGGAGTTGGTGAGATAGCCGCCCTCCCCACGCGCGCCCTCAGTAATCAGCACGCCCGCGCCGTAAATGCCGGTTGGGTGGAACTGGACAAACTCCATATCCTGCAGCGGCAGGCCCGCGCGCAGCACCATCGCGCCGCCATCTCCGGTGCAAGTGTGGGCCGAGGTGGCGGAGAAATAGCAGCGGCCATAGCCGCCGGTGGCGAGCACGACCGCGTGGCTGCGGAAGACGTGGATCGCGCCATCCTCCATGCACATAGCGACAACACCCCGGCACTCGGGTCCGTTGGCGCCGTCTTCCATGATCAGGTCGAGCGCGAAATACTCGATATAGAAATCGGCGTCATATTTCAGGCTCTGTTGATAGAGCGTGTGCAGCATGGCGTGGCCGGTGCGGTCGGCGGCGGCGGCGGTGCGCTGAACCGGCGGGCCAGCCCCCATATTCTGCATATGGCCGCCGAACGGGCGCTGATAGATGGTGCCATCATCGTTGCGGGAGAACGGCATCCCGGCATGTTCGAGTTCGTACACAGCCGCCGGAGCCTCGCGGCAGAGATACTCAATCGCGTCCTGATCACCCAGCCAGTCCGACCCCTTGACGGTGTCGAACATATGCCAGGTCCAGTGGTCGGGCGAGTTATTGCCCAGACTGGCGGCGATCCCGCCCTGCGCCGCAACAGTGTGGCTGCGGGTTGGGAACACTTTGGTGATGCACGCGGTTTTGAGCCCAGCCTCTGCGCTGCCCATCGTGGCGCGCAGGCCCGATCCGCCAGCGCCGACGACAACAGTGTCGTAGGTGTGATGGATTATTTTATAAGCGGGCTTGGCAGCATCGTCAGGCATTCGGCGCTCCGGTGGCGACAGTGAGGGCGAGTTTCAGGACAGAGAACAGCGCAAAAACGACGCCGCCCCAGGTGAAGAAGTTGAGCAGCAGCAGCAGCGGCAGTTTGACCGCTTCACTGTGCACATAATCTTCGATCAGGGTGGTCAGGCCAAGGCGCAGATGGGTGAACACGCTGATGCACAGAAGCAACAGTGGCACGGCGGCATAGGGCGTCGACAGCCAGCGGACAACCGCAGCTTGCGATCCGAACTCAACTGTTGCGAGCGTGACTGCAAGCCAGGTGAGCAGCGTCAGATTGGCAATCGCCGTCATCCGTTGCAGGGTCCAATGGTCGGTTCCGGCGCGCGCCGCACCAAGGCCGCGCACTTGTGAGAGGCTGGTTCCACCGTCCATGTCAAATCTTCCCGAAGTAAATGTAAAGCCACAATGCGGCCGTCAACAGCAGCGGCACGGCGACAACGATGATCGCCCATAGCCGGTTGCTCTTCAGCTCATACCCCGCCCCGGTATCGAGCACGAGATGGCGCAGGCCGGTCGCTGCATGTTGCAGCAGCACCCACGTCAGCCCGATCAGCACCACTTGACCATACCAGGCGGATGCGTGGGTGATGAAAAATGTGTAGGTATCAGGCCCCGCAGCGGCACTGCCTAACCAGCCGAGCAGCAGCAGCACGCCGACGGTGCCCATGATGTCGCCCGTGGCGCGGCCAAGGATGGATACCAGCATGGCCGGTCCCCATTTATAGACGCCCAAATGCGGCGAAAGTGGTCGGTCAGTGGCCGTGGTCATGGCGGCAGCAATCCCCTGTGCGCCATCGTCTGTGCGCGGTGCGGCCCGGTTCGGGCGCTACGCCGGATCCGGCGAGCAATCCCGGTCGCTTTACCGCAACAACGTAGGGGGTCAAGCGCGCCGTCGGCGAACGTCAGCCCCGACCTTTTAGTTAGTCCTTTTTGCGGCTGGCATAGAGTACGGCGGCCAGCACGGCAGCCGAACCGATGCCAATGCCCGCTGCGGCTTTCCAGCCGACATTGCGCGCGGCCTGTTCGGCGCGTTCACGCAGTTCGCTCAACCGGCGGGTTTCACGCAGGACTTCGTTTTCTTCTTCCAGCTCTTCGGGCGCACCGGTGGCGTTGCGAGAGGCGATGACCATCGGATCGTCGGCTTCGACCCGGTCCGGGAGCGGTTTACCGTCGGTGGCGGTGGTCATATTATTCTCCGTATTCGTACAGGTCGGGGGGCACTGCGGCCCACAGATATGCGGTTAAGCGAGCGCCTGTTCAATAGGCAGATGCGCATGACCCAGAGCAGCAGCCACTGGGGCGCAGGTGATATGGCCGTTCCACACATTCAGCCCCTCAGCCAGATACGGATCGCGGCGCAGCGCCTCTTTCCAGCCCAGATCGGCGATCCTGAGTGCATGCGGTAACGTGACGTTGTTCAGCGCGTAGGTGGACGTGCGGGCAACCGCGCCCGGCATATTGGCGACCGCATAATGGACGACGCCGTCGACGACATAGGTTGGCTCAGCGTGGGTGGTGGCATGGCTGGTTTCAAAACAGCCGCCTTGGTCGATGGCGACGTCAACCAGCACCGAGCCGGTTTTCATCGTTGAGAGCATCGCGCGGGAGACCAGCTTTGGCGCTTCGGCCCCGGGGATCAGCACCGCGCCAATGACCAGATCAGCCTCCGCGACGCATTCGGCGAGGTTGGCCTTGTTGGAAAAACGGGTTTTGGCGCGCGATTCAAAATGGATACCGAGCCGCTCGAGCACTTCAGGGTCGCGGTCGAGGATGGTAACATCCCCGCCCAGTCCGACCGCCATCTGCGCTGCGTTGAACCCAACAACCCCACCCCCGATCACGCACACCTTGCCAGGGGCCACACCGGGCACGCCGCCGAGCAACACGCCGCGCCCGCCATGGGCCTTTTCGAGCGCGGTCGCGCCAGCCTGGATCGACATCCGGCCGGCAACCTGGCTCATCGGTTTGAGCAGCGGCAGGCCGCCCTGCCGCCCGGTGACGGTTTCATAGGCGATGCCGATGACGCCGCTTTTGAGCAGGTCGGCGGTCTGCTCGGGGTCGGGCGCGAGGTGCAGGTACGTGTACAGAATTTGCCCGGCGCGCAGCATGGCGCGTTCGCCGGCTTGCGGTTCCTTGACCTTCACGATCATTTCAGCGCGGGCAAAAATATCCGTTGCAGTATCAACGATCTCTGCCCCGGCGGTGCGGTAATTGGCGTCGGTCGCGCCGATCCCGGCTCCGGCATCGCGCTCCACCATTACGGTGTGGCCATGGGCGACCAGCTCATGGACACTCTCCGGTGTCAGGCCGACGCGGTATTCGTGATTTTTGATTTCACGCGGACAACCGATGAGCATGTTGGATTCTCCCATCGCGCGGGGGCCGCGCCTTAACCCACGCAATAATGTTACAGAGCCTGATTGGGAAGCGGATAGTGTCTAGCTACTTCCACCATGCCGTTCACTTGACTAGATGCACGGCATGGCGATCAACATTCTCCTCACCGGCGCATCGCGCGGCATCGGCGCGGCGATCGCGTCGGCGCTGACCAGCGATGCAGTCCGGCTCGTGGCACTATCCAGCGCGGACGGCGATCTGGCGGACCCGATGACGCCGCAGCGCCTGTGGGCGGATGCACTTGACCGCCTCGATGGCAGCATCGACGTGCTCATCAACAATGCGGGCGTGTTTGAGGCCAATCCGATTGACGCCGATGACGACGCGTGGCTGGCGAGCTGGAACCGGACAATGCAGATCAACCTGACCGCCGCCGCTGACCTGTCGCGCCGTTTTATCCGGCATGCGCGGCCACGTAGTAGCGGCCGGATTATCAATGTTGCAAGCCGAGCGGCACACCGCGGAGATAGCCCAGCGCACTGGCATTATGCAGCATCAAAGGCTGGAATGGTGGCGATGACCAAGACCATCGCCCGCGCTTATGCCGCTCAGGGTGTTTATGCTTTTGCGGTATGCCCCGGCTTTACGATGACCGGTATGGCCGATGACTATCTGGCCAGTCGCGGCGGAGAAAAGCTGCTCGCCGACATTCCGCTCGGCCGGGTGGCTGACGCAAGCGAAGTTGCCGAAATTGTCCGCTGGTGCGCGCTGGAGGCCCCGGCATCGATGACCGGCGCGGTGCTGGATGTGAATGGAGCAAGCTATGTCCGCTGATTAGTGGGCAGCCTGATCCTCAGCAGCGCGGTGTGCATAGCTAAACACACGGGACAAGCGCCATCCGTCCTCGGTCTGTTGCCACAATTGCAGGAAGTGGGCACGGCCCGCCAACCGTTCCGGCCCGTCCCCGCGACGCTCGTAGAACAGGTGGTCACCCTCCTCTATGGCGCCAAAGCCGGGGACCGGATCGACATGCAATGACGACGCCACCAGTTCCCGTCGCGACCGCCAGGCGTCCGGCGCCGCACGGGCAGTACAGGCGCGACGATAATCTTCGATAAATGGCTCAGCACTGCGGGCAACAACGCCACCGCGATCATGATACATCTCGAAGTCATCAGTCACCATCGTGCGCAGCCGCTCGGGGTCGCATTGGTTGAAGTAGACGTCGAAAAAGCGCGCATCCGCTGCTGAGACAGCGCTGGCCAAAGCCGCAGCATTGGGCACAGTCGGCGTCGCTGGCTGTGCAGCAGCGATGGCTAGCGGCAGGAACGTGGAGAGGCCGACCATCGAAAATTCCCGTATGTATGATGTGAAAGTTATACGAGCACGATACGCCGTCAAGATAGCTGGTAAGCGGCAGCAAGCGGCGCTAATCCCGCCGCTATGACACCTATCATCTCCGTTATCCGAACATGGGCTCTTGCCGCTACCGCTTTCGGAATTCTGGCGAGTTGCGCGCCAGTGTCGCCAGCAATGCCGATACCTGATAGCCGCGCTCAGGGGGTTGCCCTCGCCGCCGCATGCGTTGATCGCGATGGCTGGAGCGACGCCGCACCGCCTGCGCGGATATTCGGCAACAGCTATTATGTTGGCACCTGCGGGATCAGCGTTCTGCTCATTACGTCCCCCGATGGCCATGTGCTGATTGATGGGGCGACGGCCGAAGCGATGCCGTCGATCCTTGCCAACATTCGCAGCCTTGGGTTCGATCCGCGCGATGTGGGTGTGATCATCGGTAGCCACGAACATATCGACCATATGGGCGGATTTGCTGCACTGCAGGCAGCGACTGGGGCACGCCTGCTCCTCTCGGAACCGGCGCGCGCAGTGATGCAAAGGGGGCAGGTGGATGCCTCCGATCCGCAGTTTGGTATCCCTGACATGAATATGTCGGCGGTCGCGGCAATTGACACATTGAACGATCGGCAGGTCGTCGCCGTCGGCCCTTTGAGGTTAACAGCGCACATGACCCCCGGCCACACGAGCGGCGGCACCAGCTGGACATGGCGCAGCTGCGAGGGGCGCACGTGCCTTGCATTCGCCTATGTCGACAGCTTGTCCGCGGTGTCGGCGGACAGCTATCGCTTTACCGACCACCCTGATCGGGTAACACCTTTCCACCTGACCTTCGCTCGGGTTGAGGCGCTGCCATGTGATGTCCTCGTGACCCCACACCCAAGCTTCAGCAACCTGTTCGAGCGACTAAGCGGCGCTGAGCCACTTGTCGATCAAATCGCCTGTCGCCGCCTGGTACACATGATGCGCGGGCGGCTCGCCGAGCGTTTGGCGCGTGAAGCCAGGCAGCAATGAGCAACTGGAAACTGACCCTGCCCTGTACCCGGGCGGAGGCCGAGGCGGTTACTGCGGAGTCAGCAGAATTGGCGTGGCTCGACCCGATGCCGACGCTGGTGACGAGCGAGGAGGATGAGGCGACAGACCGCTGGCGGCTGGATGCCTATTTCGCCGAGGAGCCTGATGTGAACATCGTGCGCGCGATTGTGGCGGTGGTGCCGTCAGCGGTTGGCGGGCGGTGGCAGGCGGAGCTACTGCCCGATGCAGACTGGGTGACGATGAGCCAGAGCGGGCTGGATCCCGTTCGAGCCGGGCGATTTCACGTCCATACCGGCAACGATGCGCCCCTGGACGCCCCCGGGATCATCAACCTGCAGATCGAGGCCAGCCAAGCCTTTGGCACTGGCCATCATGAGACGACGGCGGGCTGCCTGCTGGCGCTCGACCATTTGCGGCGCAGCGGGCAGCGATACCGGCATATCGTCGACGTGGGGACTGGCACCGGTTTGCTGGCCTTCGCGGCGCTGGCGCTGTGGCCGCGCGCGCATATGACGGCGAGCGACATCGACCCGGTGAGTATCAAAGTGACGGTCGAGAATGCTGCGGCGAACGGCGTTCTTCTTGGCCACGGGGTCGGCATGGTTGCGTTGACGGTGGCGGACGGGACCAACGACCCGCTCGTTCAGGGCCGCGCACCCTATGATCTGATCATTGCCAACATATTAGCCGGTCCGCTGATTACCCTCGCTCCGGCGCTGGCGGCCATCGCGATGCCCGGCACCGCGCTGATCCTCGCTGGATTGTTGCAACGCCAGCGCCGCGACGTCGTCCGTGCTTATCGCCGTGCCGGTTTCAGGCTCGACCATGATGGCGGCGATAGCGACTGGCCTGCGCTGCGCCTTACGATGCGGGACCGCGCGTCGTCGCGGCGACCGATCCGAACGTCCGGCGCAGGGGGATTGCCACCGGGCGATTTTGGTACCTGGTAGTGGTCAAAGTTGCGCGGAGGCGTGGGTTTGGGTGCCGTGGGTGAGCACATCATCGTCGACCACGATCTGAGCAATCGTGATGTCTGGTAGCAATTCGAGCCGTGCATAAAGCGGGGCAAAGTCGGTTTCGACTGTCTGACGCAGCAGGGACTCAAAGCTGTCGATGACGAAGTAATTTTGCTGATAATCGTCGATGCGATAGTCAGTGCGCATGACGCGTTCGAGGTCGAAAGCGATGCGGTTCGGACTGGCGTCGTCCAGCGCAAAAACACTCTCACCATAGCTGGAGACAATGCCTGCGCCATAGATGCGCAGCGCGCCAGCTTCGCGCACCAAGCCGAATTCGACGGTATACCAATATAGCCGCGCGAGCTTATGCAACGCTCCAAAGCCAAGGCTGCGCTGACCGCCTTTGCCATAGGCCTGCATATAGTCCGCAAAAACCGGGTCGGTCAGCATTGGGACATGACCGAACACGTCGTGAAAAACGTCCGGTTCCTGAAGATAATCAAGCTGCTCGGCCCGGCGGATGAAATTGCCGCTGACGAAGCGGCGGTTGGCGAGATGGTCGAAAAACACGGCGTCGGGCACTAGGCCGGGCACCGCGACCACTTGCCAGCCAGTGGTCGGCATCAGCCGCTCATTCAGCGCCGCAAAATCAGGAATACCTGATTTCTCGAGCCGCAATACGTCAATCCCGCGCAAGAACGCCTCCGCCGCTCTGCCTGGCAGCATCGCCGCTTGCCTCGCAAAGAGCGTATCCCACACTGCATGCTCGTCAGCTGAAAACTGGGTCCAATTTTGCTCAATCGTCCAGTCTGGTGCAGCACCAGCGGGCGGTATCAAATCTGCATCGGCGGCATGCGGGGTTGGGGCGGACAGCATGGGGGCAGGTTACGCCGCGACCGGTTAATGCCGCAACCAAATTGCACCATAATAAGCATGATGCTTGACAAATCGAGGTTTTTAACGCGTTCGACCCGTCCCAACGGGTGTGCAAGCCCCCCATTCAGCCCTCCGCCTTTTGGCACCACGCACGGAATCAGTCGCGTCTCGTTGGCATATTTGACTTCCATTCCCGGCCTCGCAGCGGCCTTGTCAGTGGTAATGACGCCAATGATGTCGCAGACGGATGTGCCGCCGGGGCCCGATGGCGAGGCGGTAGCGGTGTCAGACATTGTCTCCGGCATATTGAGTTACAGCCGATGGCCGGACACCAGCGGCTCCCTGAATTTGTGCATAATCGGTCGCTCTCCCTATTCATCCAGACTATAGCCGTGCAACCTGATCAATGGTCGCCAATTATCAGTGATCCGAAGCGAAAGCGCGCCTGCGTCGCTCCCCGGTGGCTGTGACGCCATATTCCTGGCGGGGGCCAGCATTGCGGAGCAGCGGCGGGTGGTGCGGCAAGTCACCGCCCAGCCGGTCCTGACGCTGGACGATGCACAGGGCGGGTGCGTAAATGGTGTCATGTTCTGCATCAGGCCTACGCCCAGTGGAATGACTTTCGATCTGGATATAGATGCAATATCACGCAGCCGGGTGCGTGTTGATCCGCGCGTATTGTCGCTTGGGCGTCGGGCGGTGGCACGATGATCGGCAAACCCAAGCCCGGCACGATGCCGATGCAGAGCGCGTTGACGCGGGCCCTGGCCATGGTCGCCGCGCTCGTTGTCGCGGTTTCAATGGCGACGGTGTTTGTCGCAGGTGCGCTGCTGCTCAAACGCTATGCCCACAAAAATTTCGATCATGTCGCTTGGCAGGCCAGTTATGCAGCCGAGGTAGCCGTGGTATTTAACAACCACGTAGCCGCCGAAGAAGCGATACGGAGCGCGGCTGATCTGGAAGGAGTCCGGGCCATAACGGTGCGCGATGCTAGCGGCCGCGTGATGGCCAATGCCCTGCGCGACGGCCTGTCCGCCGACGACCTCGCCGAAGGCTGGTTTGATCCAAGGTCCGTGAGGCACGCGATCGTCAATGGCGGCATTAGGATCGGTGAAGTCATCGTGCGCGGCCAAACAACAGGCATCAGTGCCTTGTTTTAGCCAGCCTGCTCGGCGCGCTGGCTGCCGGCGCGCTGGCTTATGGCATGACCCGGCTGGTCGCCCGGCGGTTCCGGCTGACAATTATCGAGCCGTTAATGGCGATCGCATCAGCAGCGCACGACGTTAGCAATGATCGCCGCCACCACGCCCGCGCGGGCAGCGGCGATTGCAGCGGCTCTGATCGAACATGGTTTTGCACCTACGCGGGTTGCCCAGCATGGCTGGGGAGAAACGCGCCCGGTTGCTGAAAACAACGATCCCGAGGGCCGCCAGTTCAATCGGCGCGTCGTGATCATCGTTACAGCTGGGTGACAGGTTGGTCGGCGGTGCGCTACAGTCCGTAAATGTCACGCTGCCGGATGGCCTTTTTCTGGACTGTGCGCGTCATTGCGGCGGTCGCGGCTGTTATCTTCGTCCATTTGATAGCGGCATGGATCGGCAGTAGTTTGCGGATTAACGCCGCTATGTCGGCTCCGGCGAACGGACTTGCCATCTATGTCGAAAGCAACGGCATCCACACTGGTCTGATCGTGCCACTGGTCAACGAGCATGCGGATTTTTCCGCATATGTCAGTGCGGATCATGCACGCGCTTCGCCGGCGGGCGCGACGCATATGCTGGTCGGCTGGGGCCATGCCGGCGTCTATCGCGATACACCTCGTTGGCAGAACCTACGACCCGGTGATGCGCTGAGTGCCGCATTCGGGTCTGACGACACATTGCTGCATGTGACATTTACGACCGAACCGACACCAAACCGCTGGCAAAGGCGGGTCATGGTAAGTCCAGCCGCTTATCGCGAGATTGCCCGGCGGATCGCGGCCGGCTTTGTCCAGGGCGCGGCGCACAGCCCAGCTTATGCTGACGATGACGTCTTCTACGCCAGTCATGGCCGGTATTCCGCGTTCTTCACCTGCAACGAATGGACAGGGTCAATCCTGCGCGATGCCGGGGTGCCGATGGGGCGATGGACGCCATTCGCTGGCGGGGTGACGAAATGGCTACCGGTGGGCGTTAACTAGCGCGCCAACTAGGGCGCGATCCCGGCGTCAGTTTTCTTGCCGGTGCGCGTCCATGGATAAGTGAACTGGCCCAGATAGCCGCGCGGCACGTCCTCTGGAATGCCGTAATTTTCCGGCCAGCGGTCGGTAGGCAAATGAAAAGTGCCGAACAGCTTATCTAGCCACGGGAAGTGGATCGCGTAATTGACATCAAATGCCTCGCGCTCCAGCCCGTGATGCCAGTGATGAAAACGCGGGGTCGCGATCCAGTGGCCGAGCCGATTGAAATTACCG
This sequence comes from Sphingomonas sp., assembly GCA_031422035.1. GTDB lineage: Bacteria > Pseudomonadota > Alphaproteobacteria > Sphingomonadales > Sphingomonadaceae > Sphingopyxis. The sequence goes on from JANOPV010000151.1 coordinate 10,301, forward strand.
CCGACATTGGCGTGGAGCAGTGACGACCAGACATATACAAACCCGATATAGGCCTGCATCACCGCCGGGCTGAATCCCAGTGTGAAAAGCGGCAGCGACGTGATGGCGCGCAGCAGAACGATTTCGATAAAATGCATCCGCGAACCCGCTAACCAATCCATCGATTTGGCGCTGTGATGGACCGCATGGAACCCCCACAGGAACGGAATCTGGTGGAACAGCCGGTGGTACCAATATTGCAGCAGGTCGGACAGGACGAGGACGATTCCGAACTGGAGGAGCCATGGTAGCGCTGCGACGCTGGTCCGGAACGCATCGAAACTGCCGGTATTGGCGTTGATGATGGTCGATGGAGCCAGCGCGAGGAAGCCGAGCAACTGCACGAACATCGAGCTGATCAGATAGTAGAACAGGTCTTCGCGCCACTCGGTGCGGAACAGACGCTGACCTCGCCGATGCGGCAGCCAGCGTTCAAGTGGGGCAAACATGAAGCCGGTAGCGAGCAGGTTGACGACAAAGAAATCGAGCCCGAAGAACATGCCCCAATCGCGGGTTTCCTGTGGCTGAACATTCGCGCCGCCGATCAGTGCAGCGGCAATCCCGATCACGAGCGCGGTCGCCCCGAGCGCCTTGCGCGGGCGGAGCAGCAAGCTGAGCAAGGCGAGCGCATAGCTGATGAGGAGGACGCCGTGAACTACGCCGCGAAACCCGCCCCAATCCTTAAGTAACTCGAGTTCCGGAGTCGCGAACCAATCGGGATAACGCAGCGCGATAACCATGCCGAATCCGGTGGTCGCGAACAGCAGCGCGAAAAATCCCGCAAACCAGCCGCTGCCGAACCGACGCACCTCAAGCGGCGATTCCAGATCGCGCATCAGGGTTTTGAGGTAGGTGCGTTCTGTCATTTTAAGCCCCTGCTTCGGCGAATAGTGCCGCCCATTCAGCTTCGTCTATCACGCGGATGTTAAACTCGGTTGCCTTTTTGAGTTTGGAGCCAGCGCCGGGGCCGGCGACGACCAGATCGGTGGCGGCGCTGACCGAACCGGCGCTGCGCGCGCCGAGCGATTCCGCCTGCGCTTTGGCCTCATCGCGGCTCATGGTTTCGAGCTTGCCGGTGAAGACGATGGTCTTGCCGGTCCATGCCGTTTCGCGAGCGGTGGAGATGTAGGCGGGTGGCGCGACTTCGTTAAGGAGGTCTTCCCAGAGTTCGACATTGTGAGCTTCGTGGAAGAAATCGCCGAGCGCTTTGACGACAGCGGGGCCGATGCCGTCGATCGCCAGCAGATTGAAATATCCTGTACCGGCCTCGCTGATTTGTCCGTCGAACGGTTCGGCACCCTCAGCACAATTTGCCAGTTCAACTGCATTTCGCAACGCTTCAAGCGTGCCGAATGCCTTGACCAGATCCTTCGCCGTCACCGCGCCGACGTGACGAATGCCCAGACCAAAGAGGAGGCGCGCGGCGTCGGGCGCGCGTTTGGCCTCTATAGCGGCAAGCAAGTTGGTTACGCTGGCGCCCTTCCAGCCTTCCTTGGTCAGCAGTTCGTCGCGATGTGCGTTGAGCCGGAAAATATCGCCCGGCCGCTCGATCCAGCCGTAAGAGAGAAACTCGGATATCGTCTTGTCGCCCAGCCCTTCAATATCCATCGCGCCGCGACTGACGAAATGCCGAAGCCGTTC